>NZ_VFUE01000012.1:0-236026 GCF_006441495.1 Mesorhizobium sp. B2-6-4 | reverse complement strand
GGCGTTCCCGGACGTCAAGATCATCTCGCTGCCGGCCATGCAATGGGAGGCCAGCAACGCCGGCACCATCGTCGCCGACCAGATGCTTGCCAACCCCGACATCGACCTGATCTTCAGCCACGCCGCGCATCTTTCGGTCGCCGCCGTCGCCTCGCTCGAGGCCGCCGGCAAGAAGCCGGGCGACGTCATGCTGATGAGTTCGAACGGCGCGCCGGTCGGCCTCGACCTGATCCGCAAGGGCTGGCTCAACGTCGAAGTCGAACAGCCGCTCTACGCGCAGGCCGCGGCCGTCGCCATGTTCATGGACAAGGTCGTCAACAAGCAGGAAATCAAGCCCGGCGACTATGACGTGCTTGGGCTGAAATCAGTGGTGACCAAGGAGGCCTGGGGCCCGAACATCAAGATCCCGGGTGCCGCGATCACCAAGGAGAACGTCGACAATCCAGCCTTCTGGGGCAACCAGAAGCCGCCGACGGACACCGTTAAGCCCGTCGAATAAACCTTCCCCAGAACGGCTCCGGGCCACCCGCCCGGAGCCGCCCTGCCCGGCAGAATTGCCCGGCATAGAGCCGCCGCGGCATTCGAACCCAAACCGGATCAGCCCATGAGCCCCCGCACCCGTCAAATCCTCGAGTTCGTCCTCGATAATCTTGTCTGGTTCATGCTGGTCTTCGTGCTGGTGGTGTTCTCCCTTTTCATTCCCAATTATTTCCAGCTCGGTATTTTCGCCAACATCATCGAAGCCTCCAGCGTGCTGGGCGTGATGTCGATCGGCCTGGCGCTGGTCATCATCGCCGGGCACATGGACCTGTCGGTCGAATCGGTGGCCGCGCTCAGCGCCATGGCGGTCGGCATCCTGTTCTGCTCTTCGGGCATCGGCATCGGCGTGCAGTTGCATCCGGACTGGCTGATGGTGCCGGTCTCGCTGCTGCTGGCGCTTGCCGTCGGCGGCGTCATCGGCGCCTTCAACGGATTCCTGGTCGTCAAGGTCAAGATGAGCGCCTTCATCATCACGCTGGCCTCCTACATCTGGGTGCGCGGCCTGGTGCTGGTCATTTCGGGCGGCCGCTCGGCGCAGGATCTGGCGCCTGCCATCCGCTGGTTCGGCATCCAGCGGCTGATCGGCCTGCCGCTCACCGCCTGGATCGCGATCGCCTGCTTCGTCGTCTTCTCGCTGATCATGGCCAAGACGCCTTTCGGCAGGCATCTGGTGATGATCGGCGGCAACGAGACAGCGACCTTCCGCGCCGGCATTCGCGTCAACCGCAACCTGATCATCGCCTTCGTGCTTGCCGGCGCCATAGCCGGCCTTGCCGGCTGGCTGCTCGCCATCCGCACATCGGGCGCCACCGCCAATCTCGGCGTCGGCCTGCTGTTCAACGCCTTTGCCGCCGTCGTCATCGGCGGCGTCAGCCTGAAGGGCGGCGTCGGCACCTTACCCGGCGTCTATGCCGGCGTGCTGCTTTTGTCGGCAATCAACACGGCGATCAATCTGATGGGCCTGCCCGCCAACTTCACCCAGGTCATTCACGGCCTGCTGGTGCTGGCGGCGGTTCTGCTCGACGCCTTCAAGCAAACCATTCGCCAGAGGCTCGCATGACCGTAGGGGCAGAGACCGGAAGACTGTCGGGCAAAGTGGCGCTGATCGTCGGCGCCGCGCGCGGCATCGGCAAGGGCATCGCCCAACGTTTCGCCGAAGAAGGCGCCAGGCTTGTGCTTGCCGACACCGAGCTCGAGGGGGGGCGAGCGACCGCCAGTGAACTTGACGCCGCCTTCATCGGTACGGACATCTCGCTTTTGGCCGATGTCGAGGCCGCCGTCGCGCTGGCGCTCACGCGCCACGGCCGCCTCGACATCATCGTCCAGAACGCCGGCATTTATCCCTGGCAATTGCTGGAGAACACCAGCCCGGACGACTGGGATCGCGTCATGGCGGTCAATCTGCGCGGCAGTTTCAATGCCGCCCGGGCCGCACTGGTGCCGATGAAGGCGCAGCGCCGCGGGCGCATGCTGTTCACCTCCTCGATCACCGGCCCGCACGTCACCAGTCCCGGCCACGGCCACTATTCCGCGACCAAGGCAGGCATAAACGGGCTGATCCGTTCGGCGGCGCTCGAATTCGCCGGCTACGGCATAACCGTCAACGGCGTCGAACCCGGCAACATCCTCACCGAGGGAATGGAGCTTCACCGGGGTGCTGCCTTCATCAAGAACATGGAAGACGCCATTCCGCTCGGCCGGCTGGGCAGCCCGCGCGACGTCGCCAATGCCTTCCTGTTCCTGGCCTCCGACGATGCCAGCTACATCACCGGCACCACGATTGTCGTCGATGGCGGGCAATTGCTGCCAGAGGGGAGCGACTTCAGGCTGGCGCCGCCGTGAACAACGCGTGAGGGGAAACAAGAAGCCGGCGCACATCGTCACTGATGCCAAGCGCAGCCGCAGCGTTCCCGCTGGCGGTGATCGGCGGGGATTTGGCCCACCGGAACCTCATGGCGATACACCCGTTCTTCCATGTGTGATTCAGGAGATAGCCACAATGGATTGGAACCGCGTCGAAGGAAATTGGAAGCAGGTCAAGGGTAAAGTCAAGGAGCAGTGGGGGAAGCTCACTGATGATGATCTCGACCGCATCGCCGGCAAACGCGATCAGCTTGAGGGCATTATCCAGGAACGCTACGGCATCGAGAAGGATCGCGTACGCCGAGACGTCGACGACTGGTATAGTCGGCAGGGCTGGTAGATAGCAGAGCTGCCATAAAAGGCGTCTTCCCGAGAGCCGCTATGCCTACGGTCGACGGGCTCCCCGCCCCTCCCGGCCGTCCGCATGATGGCACTCGGCGCGCAAAAAGGCACAACGTCTACACCTGCAAGATCTGCGGCCAGAAAGCCGATATGCGCTACCTACGCCGGTGGATGAGCAGCCGGATCATAGGCCCTTGAGATCGGCTGGAACTCGCCCATGTGGCACAGATGTTCCGTTATCGCGGAATATCGAACCATAAGGTTTTCTGGCATTATACTTCCTGGCGGACCCCAACCCGCCTGGCCGGCGTCCTGCAAGTCGGGTTTACCCCACCCGCCCCCAAAAAAGGGCGCCGGCCACCTCCGCTCGGCCCGGGCGCGCGCCTTGCGTGGATGGTGTGGCAGAATCAGGAGAATAACGAGTGGTCTGGTGCCATTCGGCAAGCCTTGGCCCCGGGGAACTGCGGTTTCCGCAGATGCCCGCAAGCCGTATTCACTTGGCGATCCCACCCTCGCTACAGAACTTCTGGGCACGGCAGGCTTTGTTTCGATCGATTTCATCGACGTGCGGGAACCGGTCTTCTATGGGCCAGACGTCGATAGAGCGTTTGATGCGATCATCAACCTTTAACTTGTAAAGGACGCGCTCGCGCGAACCGATGAGACGGCCGACAAGGCATTGCTGCGGCTGCGCGATCTACTGGAGGCGCATATGACCAGCGAGGGCGTACTCTTTCACTCGCGCGCGTGGATCATCACAGCTCATACGGCGACAAGGTGATTGGCTCTTGCCGCCTTGATCGTCCGGAAACGCTTTCACTGTGTGGATGTTTTTAACAAGCAGCCGCGGTTCGGCGCGCGGAGCCACGTCCCAGATCCACAAGGTCTGGGTTATCCCCGGCAAGAAGACATTTTGACATTCGACGTCGACATTTCTCCCAAGCCAAGGGTTTGTTTCCCCTAGGAGAAATGGCGCGAGTGACGGGGCTCGAACCCGCGACCTCCGGCGTGACAGGCCGGCACTCTAACCAACTGAGCTACACCCGCGCATTGACGAGCACGTGTCAGCCGTGTTCGTCGTTGGGCGCTGGATAAGGGGTTCGCCACCGGGTGTCAAGCGCACGAAACCATCATAACATCAAACTGGAGAAGGTTTTTTGACAGCCGGCGTGTTGTTCGCAAATACGGCCCGCAACGACGGCGTCCCACGCTCATTTGGCCTTGCGAAGCTGGCCCCGACCGCTTAAAGGTCCGGCCCGGAGCGGGCGATTAGCTCAGTTGGTAGAGCGCTTCGTTTACACCGAAGATGTCGGCGGTTCGAGCCCGTCATCGCCCACCATTCAGGCGCCTTTCATTCAAACGCCTCAGCCCCTTGCCAGCAGCGCCTCGACCTCGTGCAAGTCCGGCATGGACGGCGCGGTGCCTGGCTTCGTCACCGAAATGCCCGCAACGGCGCAAGCAAAGCGCACGGCTTGCAGGGGCTCCATCCCACGCGACAGCGCGACGGCCAGGCCGCCATTGAAGGCATCGCCGGCTCCCGTGGTCTCGACCACCGGGCCGGCGCTGACGGCGGCGACATGTTCGGACCGATCCCTCGTGTGCAGCAATGCGCCTTTCTCTCCCAACGTGACGATGACGGCGCCGGCGCCCTTTTCGAGCAGCTTGCCGGCGGCTGCGCGGGCGTCATCGACCGAGGCGACCTTCGTGCCGGTCAACTCCTCCGTCTCGGTCTCGTTGGGCGTGAGGTAGTCGCAGAGCGAATAGATGCGGTCGGGGAGCCTGGCCGCCGGAGCCGGGTTGAGGATGGTCGTCACCCCTGCCCCGCGCGCGATCTCCAACGCCCGCAGCGCCGCCTCGATGGGCTGTTCGAGTTGCGTCACGAAGACGCCGGCACCACGAATCAGGGCGGCATTGGCCTCGATGTCGTCGGGCGAGATCAGCATCGCCGCGCCGGGGCTGACGATGATGGCGTTATTGCCGGTGCCCTCCTCGACGAAAATATAGGCAGCGCCCGTATAGCTGTCGGGCGTGTCGATCACGGCATTCTTCACGCCGGCGTCCTTCCAGGTGCGCTTGGCCATGTCGGCGAAGGCATCGACGCCGAGGCGCGTGAGGAAGGTTGCTTCGGCGCCGAGCTTACCGGCCGCAACCGCCTGGTTCGAACCCTTGCCGCCGGGACCGAGGGTGAAGGACGTTCCAAGGATCGTCTCGCCCATGCGCGGCTGCCGCGCGGCGCGATAGGCCGTGTCGGCGACGAAGACTCCGAGGATGACGATCGGCTTGCCGGCCAGCATGCCGCTACTCCGCATCCGGCGGGACCACGCCCTTGCGGAAGGCAAAACAGCCGTAGAACCGGCGCTCGCCGGTCTGGATGACGCAGTAAGCCTGCTTGGCGCGCTCGTAGAAAGCGTAGCGCTCGACCGGCAGCATCGGCCATGGCTTGCCCTCGGCGGCGTCGATCTCCTTTTGCACTTCCTGCTGAACGGGCGGGATCTCGTCCGGCTTGCCGACGATCTCCATGCGCGCGGCTGAATCGTCGACGAAGGTATCCAGCGGGTAGAGCGACAGCACCGCCTTCACGACTTGCGCCGCCGGCGCGTCGATGCGCAGCAGCCGCCCGAGCGCCGTCTGGCGCGCCACCGAATCGGAGGGGAAGTTGGTGTCGGCGATAATCAGGTCGTCGCCGTGTCCCATCGCCCGCAATGCCTGGAGCACGTCGGCATTGAGTAGCGGATTGATCCCTTTGAGCATGATATTCCTCGTGAAATGAGTTTGAGATCAGAGACGCTTGCCGGTCTCGGCATCGAACAGATGGATGTGGTCGAGCCGCGGCCTGAGCTTGAGCGTATCGCCGGGCTTGAAGTCGTGGCGTTCGCGGAACAGCGCCACCATCTCGCCGTCCCCGAAACGCAGGAAGACCAGGGTTTCCGAGCCAGTCGGCTCGACCACCGAAATCTTGGCAGGCACGCCATCGGCATGAATCTCGAGATGCTCCGGCCGCACGCCATAGACGACGGCGCGCCCTTCCTCCGCAGCGCTGCCGGGCGCGACCGGGAACAGAGCGCCGGCGATGTCGACACCGCCCTTGCGCGCGACGCCCTTGAGCAGGTTCATCGACGGAGAGCCAATGAAGCCGGCGACAAACAAGTTGGCAGGCCGGTCGAACAGTTCCAGCGGTGCGCCGACCTGTTCAATGCGGCCGTCGCGCATCACCACGATCTTGTCGGCCATGGTCATGGCTTCGATCTGGTCATGCGTGACATAGATGGTGGTGGTCTTCAGCCGCTGGTGCAGTTCCTTGATCTCGGTGCGCATCTGCACACGCAGCTTGGCGTCGAGATTTGAGAGCGGCTCGTCAAACAGGAACACCTGCGGGTTGCGCACGATGGCGCGGCCCATGGCGACGCGCTGGCGCTGGCCGCCGGAAAGCTGCCGGGGATAGCGTTTCAGATAAGGGTTGAGGTCGAGGATGTCGGCGGCGCGCTTGACCCGCTCGGCAACCACGGCCGGATCGGTTTTGCGCAGCTTGAGCGCAAAGGCCATGTTCTGCTCGACTGTCTTGTGCGGATAGAGCGCATAGTTCTGGAACACCATGGCGATGTCGCGCTTGGCCGGCGGCAAGTGGTTGACCACACGGTCGCCGATGGCGATCGTGCCGCCGGAGACGGTCTCCAGCCCCGCCACCATTCTCAGCAGCGTGGACTTGCCGCAACCCGAAGGACCGACCAGCACCACGAATTGGCCGTCAGATATATCGACGCTGACTTCGTGCAGAACCTTGACGGTTCCAAACGCCTTGGCCACTTTGCTGATCGCGACTTGAGCCATATCTCCCCCATCGGCTCCATTGCCGTATGCGCAGAAGCTAACCAACGCGACCTGCCAGGGCAAGCCGGTCTCTTCCCGACAAAAACCCGGTCTCGTTGACACGGCGTTTGGTTGCGAGAATAGTGACGGGCGCTGGTCCGAATACCGGTTGCCCGAACCAAAAAAACGGAACTTCAATCGAGCAGGTGGGGTCCTGCATCGTTCGTTTCCGAACCGGGAGAATCGTTTGGCGCTCCAGCGCCTGAGAAATTTGGCCGCATTCACAACAGATATTCTGGGAGGAACATCGATGAAAACAGGTCTCTACGAAACGCTGGTCCGCGCGGGGGCAACCCGACGCGACATATTGAAGGGCGCGGCCTCGATGGCCGCGATCGCTGCCGCATCCGGCGCCGGGCTCGGCGCCCTCACGCGCCCGGCCTCCGCCGCCAGTGAGCTGCGCTCGAAAATCCTGCAGATCCCCGGCGTGGGCAAGGGTCAGCCGACCGACGCCGACTTCCAGAAGGTCGGCGAGCTCTGTCTCGAGGCGACCAAGGCCAATGTCAAGGAAGGCGAATTCGCCGGCGTCGAGCTTACCTTCATGGGTCTCAACAACCAGAACCTGCACAATGTGCTATTCCGCGGCTTCCTGAAGCCCTGGGAAACCTATACCGGCGCCAAGATCAACTGGATCGATCTGGCGCAGGCCGACTACAATGCCCGCCTGCAGCAGTCGATCGCCACCGGCACGGTCGACTTCGACATCATCGAGATGGGCGCGCCGTTCGAGGGCGACGTCTGCGGCAAGGGCCTCACGTCCGAGATGCCCGACTGGGTCAAGACCCAGATCGATTTCGACGACCTCGTCAACTATCTGAAGCCGCCTGTCGGCACCTGGAACGGCAAGCAGTACCGCGTGACCGTCGACGGCGACGCGCATAATTTCAATTACCGCACCGATGTGTTTTCCGATGCCGACCTCGCCAAGGCCTGGAAGGACGGCGGCGGCGGCGGTGAATGGGGCGTGCCGAAGACCTGGCAGCAGGTCCAGGCGGTCACCAAGTTCCTCAAGGGCAAGCAGGTCAAGGGTCAGGACGTCTACGGCTATCTCGACGCGCCGAAACCCTGGGGCGGATTCGGCTTCTATTTCCTCGGCAGCCGCGCCACCGCCTACGCCAAGCACCCCGACGACAAGGCCTGGCTGTTCGACGCCGACACGATGAAGCCGCGCATCAACAATCCGGCCTGGGTGCGCGCCATACAGGACGTGATCGACGCGCTGCCTTCGGAGCCTGCCGACCAGATCAACGCCGATCCAAACACCACCGCCTTCCAGCAGTTCCTGGCCGGCACCGGCTCGATGGTCACCTGGTGGGGCGATGTCGGCTCGAACGTCAAGACCAACGACTCCTCCGTCGTGGGCGACGTCACCGGCTTCTCGATCCTGCCCGGCTCCGACGATGTCTACAACTCCAAGACCGGGCAGTGGGACAAACTCGCCAGCGGACCGAACTATGCGCCGAACTGCGCCTATCTCGGCTGGGGCGTATACGTCATGGCCCGCGTCGATAGCGACGAGAAGAAGAAGAAGGCGGCATGGTCCGCCGCCGCCCATCTCGGCGGCAAGGACCTGTCGATCTGGACGGCGATGTACCCGTCCGGCTTCCAGCCCTACCGCAACTCACATTTCGACATTCCGGAGTGGGTGGCGGCGGGCTATGACGAAGCCTTCATCACCTCCTATCTCAAGTCGGAATCGGACAGCTACAACCACCCGAACGCGGCGATCGAGCCACGCATTCCCGGCATCTTCCAATACTATTCAGCCGCTGAGGACATTCTGGCCAACACCTTCGCCGGCAAGATGAAGGCGCAGGAGGGCGCAGACGCCATTGCCGCGGCCTGGGAGAAGCTGACCGACCAGATCGGCCGCGACAACCAGATCAAGCTCTACAAGGCCTCGCTCGGCCTGTAGGCAGGCGTTATGATGGATCACGGCCCGGCGGAACATCGTCGCCGGGCCGTATCTTGGCCGGCTTCGGCCGGTCATTTGCGCAAAAGAGGCAAGAGGCGTGGCTGACCAGACTTCGACCACGAATGCGTGGCCGGCAAATTCCGTACCGACCGATCTGATCCCGCCCGGCCGCAAACGGCTTGGTTGGGCCCTGATGGCCGTCGCGACGCTCGGGCTTCTGGCAACGATCCTGGTGCAAATCCTCTACAAGAGCGAGGTCGACACGATCGGCTTCGAGACATGGCGGCCCGTGGTCTACGCCTATGTGCTGTGGGGCGTGGCGCTCGGCGTCGGCCAGGTGCTGACGCGCGGCGAAGACGGCCAGCGGGCGCTGTTCCTGCTGCCGGCGCTGCTGTTCACCATCGCCATGGTGATCTTCCCGACCCTATTCGGCTTCTACATCGCGCTGACCGACTGGAACCTGAGTTCATTCTCGGGCCGCAAGTTCAACGGGCTCGACAATTTCTGGCAGATGCTCGGCGATCCCTATTATCGCAACGCGCTGTTCAACATGGTGCTCTATGTGCTGGCGGTGCTGGTCGAATATGTCATCGCCTTCGGCCTGGCGCTGCTGCTCAACGCGCAGATCCGGGCGCGCAAATTCTTCCGCGTCGTCTTCCTGATGCCGCTGATGCTGTCGCCGGTCGCGGTCTCGTGGATGATTGGCAAATCGCTGATGGAGTACCGGTTCGGGCCGGCGGCGACGCTGGCCCGCCACCTCGGCTGGGACAACCCCGCTTTCTTCTCCAACCCGATCACCGCCCGTATCTCGATCATGATGCTCGACGCCTGGACCTTCATCCCCTTCATGATGATCATGCTGCTTGCCGGCCTGCAGGCGATGTCGCGCGAGGTGCTGGAGGCCGCGCGCGTCGACGGCGCCACGGCCTGGCAAACCTTCTGGCAGGTCACCTTCCCGCTGATGCTGCCGGTGTCGGTGACCGCCGTCGTGTTGCGCATCATCTTCAAGCTGAAACTGGCAGACATCATCATCACGGTCACCTCGGGTGGTCCGGGCGGCGCCACCGATTCCGTGTCGAGCTTTATTTATCGCGAGTACCGGGACCGTTCCAATGTCGGCTACGGCACGATGCTGGCGATGGCCTATCTCGTCATCATCGTGGTGTTCGTGACCTGGCTGCTGAAGGTCGCAAACCGCTTCGTGCGCAATGTGAACTAGTGCGGCAGGGATCATGAGCGTTCAGACCACCGACTATACCGTCTCCGAAATCCGCTCACCGGCGAGCTTCATCACCAGCCGCGTCTTCATCTATGGCGCGCTTGTGTTCTGGGCCTTCATCTGCCTCTTTCCGATCTACTGGACGATCACGACCTCGTTCAAGTCGGCGGTAGACGTGACCCAGGGGCATCTGATCCCCTTCGTCGACTTCCAGCCGGACTGGAAGGGCTGGCGATCGCTTGGCCTGTCGCCGGATTCGATCTTCCAGACGTCGACCGTCCGCGACGAATTCTTCAAGCGCTTCATGAATTCGGTCATCACTTCGGTCGGCGCGTCGAGCCTCGCCATCGTCATCGGCAGCCTCGCCGCCTACGGCCTCACGCGCTACCGCTATCACTTCGCCTGGTTCAAGAACGAGGACATTTCCTTCTTCTTCCTGTCGCAACTCATCCTGCCGCCGGTCGTGCTCGCACTGCCGTTCCTGGTGCTTTACCGCGAAGTCGGACTGCTCGACACGCGCATCGGGCTGATCCTGCTCTACACGCTGATGGTGCTGCCGATCGTCATCTGGATCATGCGCGACCAGTTCAATTCCATCCCGGTCGAGCTCGAGGAAGCGGCCCTCGTCGACGGGTTGTCGATCTGGGGCGCGTTCTTTCGCATCGTCATGCCGATTGCCCTGCCCGGCATGGTCGCGGCTTTCATCCTGGCGATGGTGCTGTGCTGGAACGAGTATTTCTTCGCCGCCCTTTTGACCTCGACCGACGCCAAGACAATTCCGGTCATGGTGGCGAGCCAGACCGGTTCGCAAGGCATCAACTGGTGGTCGATGGCAGCGCTTGCCACGGCGGCAATCGCGCCCTTGGCCGTCATCGGCATCGCGCTGGAGCGCTACCTGATCATGGGTATGACCGCGGGAGCGGTGAAATAGGCGGCGCCGTCCTTACCTTCTCCCACAAGGGAGAAGGAAGAACCGCGCTAGCCCCTCAGGATCGTGCGCAGGTGATCCATGATCATGGCAACGCCCTCTGCTCCGAGCGCAGCCGAGGCATCCGGAGCACTGGCCGTATACCAGCTCGTATTGTCGGCGAAATGGCCGGCATCGACAGCCTCAGGGCATAGCGCCAGCATCAGCGAAGTCTCGCCGATCCCGGCATGATCGAACGGGTACTTGCCGTTCATCTCGGCCGGCATCAGCGGATGCACCTGCACCCAGTTGAAAAAATTGCTGCCCTCGGCATGCTCGGCATAGTAGGCGGCCATAGCCTCGGAGCCCCACCAGCCTTCGCCTCGTTCCTTCTCAAGGAAGCGGAAGATCGCCTGACGTCCGGCGGCCTTGAAGGCGAGATCGGTCGGCATGCCGGCGGCGAAATTCTCGGTCTGGTGGTGGATTATGGCGTGGATGTTGCGAAAACCGATGCGCAGCAGGCTGTAGAACAGTTCCTCCGCGAAGGGCGCCAGTTGATTGCCGCCAACCTGCACCGAGCCTGTGCCCTCCGGCGGCGCCACGGCGTAGCTCGCCGCGCCGTAGTAGAAGGGCGGCAGGATGACGATCTCCCGCTCCTTCTCAAACAGCTCCAGCGTCTTGACGACCGCCAGCGTGTCCATGCCGACCGCCATGTGCTCGCCATGGTATTCGAGCACGCCGAGCGGCAGGGCGATCGGCCAGTTCTGGGCGATCGCCTTGCGGATCTGGTGCGGCAGCATCAACTCGTAGCGCATCGCACTACTCCATATTGGTGTGACGGGCCCGCATCGCCTCCGGCGAGGCCGCGGTCAGACCCCTGAGTTTCAGCACCATGACCTCGAACAGCAGGAACAGCGCGCCTTCGAACACCGATCCCATCGGCAGGACCGATGTTTTTTGCGGACCCTGGTCGTCGGCCATGGTCTGCGCCGGCACGAGCAGCGTGAAGTCGGCCAAGCGCGCTGCACTGCCGCCGGGCTGAGCGGTCAGAAGCAGAACCGTCGCGCCGGCCTGGCGCGCCACCTGCATCAGGGTTAGCACGGTCGCGGTTTCTCCAGGCCCGGAACTGACCAGGAAGACATCGCCCTGCGCCACGGGCGGCGTGGTCATGTCACCGACCACCGACACCGGCAGGCCCAGATGATGGAGCCGCATGGCGAAGCCCTTGACCTGCAAGGCCTCGCGGCCGCAGCCGTAGACGACGATCTGCCGTGCTCCTGCAAGCATCTCGCAGGCGGCATCGATCCGGCCGTCGTCGACGCGCGCCAGCACAGTGCCGAGCTCGTCCAGAGCGGTCCTGAACATCTGCGAGCCCCCATCGCTCACGACGGTGCCGTCCAACGATCCGAGGTCGAAGAAGAGTGGAAATTCCCGGTCACGTCTCTCCCCGAACAGCTTGTTTTTATTCATGCTATCACCGCCAAAATCCGTGTCCAACGCCCCTGCGCGCTTTTGCTGTGCCACGAGCGTGATAGTGTCATGTCAGACAAATCAATGAGGCAAACGGCAGGATATGAAGACACGGCATTTCGACCGCATCGGCAATGGCGGCATCAGCTTCACCGAACTCGGCTTCGGCACGGCGCCGCTCGGCAACCTCTACCGCGCGGTCTCCGACGAGGACGCCAATGCGACGCTGGAGGCTGCATGGGCGACCGGCTGCCGCTATTACGACACCGCGCCGCTCTATGGGCTTGGCTTGTCGGAGACGCGGCTCAACCCCTTCCTGCGCGGCAAGAAGCGCGACGACTACGTGCTGTCGAGCAAGGTCGGCCGCATCATGCGCGCCTGTCCGCCGCAAGAGCGCACCGGCATCGGCAAGTTCTTCGACACGCCGTCGCGCAAGGAGGTCTACGACTACAGCTATGACGGCGTGATGCGCTCCTTCGAAGCGTCCCTGGAACGGCTCGGCGTCGACCGCATCGACATTCTGTTCGTGCACGACGTCGACATCTTCACCCATGGCAGCAAGGAAGCGTCCGACCAGCGCATAGAGGAGTTTATGCGCTCCGGCTATTACGGGCTGCTTGCCTTGCGCGACCAGGGCGTCATCAAGGCCTTCGGTGGCGGCATCAACGAATGGCAGGTTGCCCAGACATTGGCCGAGCGCGGTGATTTCGATCTGTTCCTGCTCGCCGGCCGCTATACGCTGCTCGAGCAGGAGGCGCTGACATCCTTCCTGCCGCTCTGCCAGAAGCGCGGCATCGGCATCGTTTTGGGCGGCCCCTACAATTCCGGAATCCTGGCCACGGGGCCGAAGCCGGGTGCCTTCTACAACTACACCGAAGCGCCGCGGGACGTGCTCGACCGGGTGGCGCGCATCGAGGCGGTCTGCCGACGGCATGACGTGCGCTTGATCGAAGCAGCGCTGCAGTTCCCGTTGCTGCATCCGTCCGTCGTGTCGGTGATCCCCGGTGGCCAGCGGCCAAGCGAGGTCGAAAGCAATCGGTCACTGCTCGATGCGAGACTGCCGGCGGCACTCTGGGCCGACCTGAAGAAGGACGGCCTGATGCGGGCGGACGCGCCGACCGGGTAGCTCGCAATCACGAACCTATCGACCAGTAGGAGCGCAAAAGAAAAGCCGGGGCTTGCCCGGCTTTTCTGATATTTTGAAATTTAAAAAAGGCGCTTAATTGACGGCGTCCTTGAGACCCTTGCCGGCCGAGAACTTCGGCACGGTGCGCGCCGGGATCTTTACTTCGGCGCCGGTCTGAGGGTTGCGGCCGGTCGAGGCTGCGCGCTTTGACACGGTGAAATTGCCAAAGCCGACAAGCCGGACATCGCCGCCCTTCTTCAGTTCGCCGGTGATGACGGAGAATACCGCATCGACAGCCGACTGCGCGTCACCCTTCGAAATGCTCGCGGCGTCGGCAACAGCGGACACCAGTTCGTTCTTGTTCATAAAAATTCCCTTCCATGAGAACACCGGAACTCACGACTCATCCGGCAGGAAACGGACTTTAGAAAGAAGCGCTCGCGCAACCAAGTCGAAAAGCCGGGAAAGAATGGAAAAAAGCCCGGAATTCCGGGGTTTTTCACATGAAAAAGCCGGGCGCGAGGCCCGGCTTTCTGTTTGTGCGCTGCAACTTTAGCAAGAACTAATGCGCAAGCGACTTTCCGGCGTCATCCGCAGTGTCCGTCGCGGCAGGAGGATTGACCGGTTCGACCCATTCGATTGGCTCCGGCATACGCACCAACGCGTGGCGCAACGCCTCGCCGACCCGCGAGACCGGGATGATTTCCATACCGTTCTTCACGTTGTCAGGAATATCCGCCAGATCCTTGGCGTTGTCTTCCGGGATCAGCACTTTCTTGATGCCGCCGCGCAGTGCGGCAAGCAACTTCTCCTTCAGACCGCCGATCGGCAGCACCCTGCCGCGCAGCGTGATCTCGCCGGTCATGGCGACATCGGCCCTGACCGGAATGCCGGTCAGCACGGAGACGATCGCGGTCGCCATCGCCACACCGGCCGACGGCCCATCCTTGGGCGTGGCACCCTCCGGCACGTGGACGTGGATGTCGCGCTTGTCGAACAGCGGCGGCTCGATGCCGAAATCGAGAGCGCGCGAGCGGACATAGGAGGCCGCCGCCGAAATCGATTCCTTCATCACGTCGCGCAGATTGCCGGTCACCGTCATGCGGCCCTTGCCGGGCATCATGACGCCTTCGACCGTCAGCAGCTCGCCGCCGACTTCCGTCCAGGCAAGTCCGGTGATGACGCCGACCTGGTCGTCTGCCTCGACCTGACCGAAGCGGAAGCGCGGAACACCGAGATAATCGGCGAGATTGTCCGCCGTGATGTTCACAGTCTTCTTCTTCGTCTTCAGGATCTCGGTCACCGCCTTGCGCCCGAGCTTCATCAGCTCGCGCTCCAGGCTCCTGACGCCCGCTTCACGGGTGTAGGTCTGGATGATGGCGCGGATCGCGTCCTCACTGACGGAGAACTCCTTCGGCTGCAGCGCGTGATCGCGCACCACCTTCGGCAGCAAATGCCGCTTGGCGATCTCGATCTTCTCGTCCTCGGTGTAGCCGGCGATACGGATGATTTCCATGCGGTCCATCAAGGGCGCAGGGATGTTCAGCGTGTTCGCCGTCGTCACGAACATCACACTCGACAGGTCGTACTCGACCTCCAGATAGTGGTCCATGAACGTCGAGTTCTGCTCGGGGTCGAGCACCTCCAGCAAAGCCGACGACGGATCGCCGCGGAAATCCTGGCCCATCTTGTCGATCTCGTCGAGCAGGAAGAGCGGATTGGATTTCTTCGCCTTCTTCATCGACTGGATGACCTTGCCGGGCATCGAGCCGATATAGGTGCGCCGGTGGCCGCGGATCTCGGCCTCGTCACGCACGCCGCCCAGCGCCATGCGGATGAACTCGCGGCCGGTCGCCTTGGCGATCGACTTGCCGAGCGAGGTCTTGCCGACGCCGGGAGGGCCGACGAGGCACAGGATGGGCCCCTTGAGCTTCTTCTGGCGGCTTTGCACGGCGAGATACTCGACGATACGGTCCTTGACCTTGTCGAGACCGAAATGGTCGGTGTCGAGCACGTTCTGCGCGAACGCCAGGTCCTGCTTGACCTTGGAGTTCTTGCCCCACGGAATCGACAGGATCCAGTCGAGATAATTACGCACCACGGTGGATTCCGCCGACATAGGCGACATCGTCCTCAGCTTCTTCAATTCGGCTTCCGCCTTTTCGCGAGCCTCCTTGGAGAGCTTGGTCTTCTTGATGCGGGCCTCGATCTCGGCGGCCTCGTCGCGGCCATCCTCGCCTTCGCCGAGCTCCTTCTGGATCGCCTTCATCTGCTCGTTGAGGTAGTATTCGCGCTGCGTCTTCTCCATCTGGCGCTTGACGCGCGAGCGGATGCGCTTCTCCACCTGCAGGACGGAGATTTCGGCCTCCATGAAGCCCATCGCCTTTTCCAGCCGCTCCTTGACCGAGAGCGTGGCCAGCATCTCCTGCTTTTCGGGGATCTTGATGGCGAGGTGCGAAGCGACCGTGTCGGCGAGCTTGGAATAGTCGTCGATCTGGCTGGCGGCACCAACCACCTCGGGCGAGATCTTCTTGTTGAGCTTGACGTAGTTCTCGAAGTCGGTGACGACCGAACGAGCCAGCGCCTCGACCTCAACCTCTTCCTCTTCCGGCTCGACCAGCGCGGTGGCGCGGGCCTCATGGAAGTCGGGACGGTCGGTGAAGGCGGTGATTTTCGCGCGCGAGGCGCCTTCGACCAACACCTTGACGGTGCCGTCGGGCAGCTTCAGCAATTGCAGCACGTTGGCGAGCGTGCCGATATCAAAGATGGCATCGGGCTCCGGATCGTCATCGGCGGCATTCATCTGGGTGGCGAGCAGGATCTGCTTTTCCTGACCCATCACCTCTTCCAGCGCCTTGATCGACTTTTCACGCCCGACAAAGAGCGGAACGATCATGTGCGGGAACACCACGATGTCGCGCAGTGGGAGGACTGCGAAGACGCCGTCGCTGGGAGCCTTGGTTATTTTGGCCATTGTCCAACCTTTCATGTCGCGGCCGCCAATCGGCCAACCGCGAATCTTATATTAACGACCGGGGATCGTTCCGCCTACCACCGTTGTGACGGGAGTTTTACAGCACAGAAATCGGGCACCTCGGCCTTCTCGTGTTAGGTGGATGCAGGAGGGCCAAAGATCAAGAGTTAACATCGCCGGCGTTCCATTCCCTCGCGAAGGTCGCATGCCTCTCATGGCAAAACGGCGCCCCGAGGGCGCCGTTCCACAAAAATATGGGTTCAAGTGGCATGTCAGGCGCTGACATTGCCCTTCTTTTCCTTCTGTTCGGAATAGATGTAGAGCGGCCGGGCACTGCCGGTCACCACTTCTTCCGAAATCACCACTTCGCGCACGCCTTCGAGCGCCGGCAGTTCGAACATGGTGTCGAGCAGGATCGCTTCCATGATGGAGCGCAGGCCACGCGCGCCGGTCTTGCGCTCGATGGCGCGCTTGGCGATCGCAGACAATGCGTTCTCGTGGAAGGTCAGGTCGACATTCTCCATCTCGAACAGCCGCTGGTATTGCTTGACCAGCGCGTTCTTCGGTTCGGTCAGGATCTGGATCAGCGCCGGCTCGTCGAGGTCTTCCAGCGTCGCCAGGACCGGCAGACGGCCGACAAACTCGGGAATGAGGCCGAACTTCAAGAGATCCTCTGGCTCCACAAGGCGGAAGACATCGCCGGTGCGGCGATCCTCGGGCGATGCCACGGTGGCGCCGAAGCCGATCGAGGTCTTGCGGCCACGATCCGATATGATTTTGTCCAACCCGGCGAAGGCGCCGCCGCAGATAAACAGGATGTTGGCGGTGTCGACCTGCAGGAACTCCTGTTGTGGATGTTTCCTGCCGCCCTGTGGCGGTACCGAGGCGACAGTGCCTTCCATGATCTTCAACAGCGCCTGCTGCACGCCCTCGCCCGACACGTCGCGGGTGATGGAGGGGTTATCGGACTTGCGCGAGATCTTGTCGATCTCGTCGATGTAGACGATGCCGCGCTGGGCGCGTTCGACATTGTAGTCGGCCGACTGCAACAGCTTCAGGATGATGTTCTCGACGTCCTCGCCGACATAGCCGGCCTCGGTCAGCGTCGTGGCATCGGCCATGGTGAAGGGCACGTCGATGATGCGGGCCAGCGTCTGCGCCAGCAGCGTCTTGCCGCAACCGGTCGGGCCGATCAACAGGATGTTGGACTTGGCCAGTTCGACATCGTTGTTCTTGCCGGCATGGGCGAGGCGCTTGTAGTGATTGTGGACGGCCACCGAAAGCACGCGCTTGGCGTACGGCTGGCCGATAACGTAGTCGTCGAGAACCTTGAGGATCTCCTGCGGGGTCGGCACACCCTCGCGCGACTTCACCATCGAGGTCTTGTTCTCCTCGCGGATGATGTCCATGCACAGCTCGACGCATTCGTCGCAGATGAAGACCGTCGGGCCGGCGATCAGCTTGCGCACCTCATGCTGGCTTTTGCCGCAAAACGAGCAATAAAGCGTGTTCTTGGAATCGCCGCTGTTGTTGCCGACTTTGCTCATTTTCATGTCCTTTCATGGCCGCCCGCCGATGGTCTGGCTGAAAGGGCGCATACTCTATTTATCGCGGGAATCCGCCGCCGCCAGTATCCCGGCTCCCGCAACGTATTCCGTACGAAACACAAATCAGAAAACGTGGCAATGATTCGCAGCAACCCCACACAAAGCTAAGCCGTCGAAAATCAACATAGCCTTAACGTAGGCAATCCCGATCGTCGAGGGAACAGCCAATTGTGGCCGAAATGCCGCAAGACGCGCCAAAAGCGCGTGATGCCGCCATCCAACTGCCAATATGCCGTTATGCCAGCGCCCCTTCGGCCGCTTCGCGCGACGAAATGACCTTGTCGATCAGGCCGAAGTCCTTGGCCTCGTCCGCGGTCATGAAATGGTCACGGTCGAGCGTCTTTTCAATCTCGTCGTAGCTCTTGCCGGTGTGCTTGACGTACACCTCGTTGAGGCGGCGCTTCAGTTTGATGATGTCCTGGGCATGACGCTCGATGTCGGACGCCTGGCCCTGGAAGCCGCCGGACGGCTGGTGAACCATGATGCGGGCGTTCGGCGTGGCGAAGCGCATGTCCTTGTGGCCGGCGGTCAGGAGCAGCGAGCCCATGGAGGCCGCCTGGCCGATGCACAGCGTCGACACGGCCGGCTTGATGAATTGCATGGTATCGTAGATGGCCATGCCCGAGGTGACGACGCCACCGGGCGAATTGATGTAGAGGTTGATTTCCTTCTTCGGATTCTCGGCTTCCAGGAACAGAAGCTGCGCGCAGACCAGCGTCGCCATGCCGTCCTCGACCGGACCGGTGATGAAAATGATGCGCTCTTTGAGGAGGCGCGAGAAAATGTCGTAGGCCCGCTCGCCGCGATTGGTCTGTTCGACCACCATCGGAACGAGGTTCATGTAGGTTTCGACGGGGTTCTTCATTCGTTATCTCTTGTCTCGCGGTGGGATTCCGGCGCCGGACATGCTGGCAACTCGGGCAGAATCGGTTCGGGATCGTTATTGTGTAAATAGGATGCCGGCTCATCCTTGTGCAAGGCCGACCCCTCCTAGCCATCTGGGTAAGTCGAATCAAGCTTTCCAGGCGAGATTCGCAACGGCGGGCGCTTCCGCCGGCTCGCGACGGCACCTGCGGCCTGACAGGTAGCAGTTTCTTAACCGCGTCACTTAACGAATGCGCCGAACCCGCTTTTCTCGCGGACCGCTTCCCCTACAATTCAACGTTGAACTTGTGTCCGCGGTTCAACAGGGGGAACGTCATGTCCAGGAAAACCGCATGCTTCGCCATGGCCGGGCTGACCATGCTCGGCTCGATTTCGCAGACGGCGGCCGGCGGCCGCGCCGTCGAATGCTATGAGCCGGTCCAAACGCCTGATGTCTATGACACGGTCTACGAGGACGTGATGATCAGTCCGCCCAGCCAGCAGGTCGACTATGAAGCGCCGATCTACGGCACGCGCGAGCGGGTGGTGATGACGGTTCCGGCACAGGTGACCTATGAGGTGGTGCCCGCAATCACCCGTACGGTCTACCACACAGTCAAGGTCGATGATGGCGGCTATTCCTGGGAATGGCGCGTCATCCACGGCCGCAAGGTGCTGTGCAAGGTCCGGCACAAGGCGCGCTATGAACGCGTCGCCGAAACGGTGGTGATCCGGCCGGAGCGCACAAGGCGCGTCGTCATTCCGGCGCAATATGACAGGATCGCCGAGGAGGTGCTGGTGCGACCGGAGCAAAGGCGCGTCATCGACATTCCCGGCGCCTACCAGACCGTCGCGCGGCGCGTGCTGGTGCGCGAAGGCTCATCCGGCTGGCGGCGCGTGCATATTCCCAGGCATTGCCAGGACTGAATTCAGGCGATTTCGGCTCGCAACCAACGTTTCAGGCCGGCAATATCGCCATCATCGACAGCCGCCGCCACACGCCGGCCGACCGCCGCCCCGAATTTATAGCCATGGCCCGAGCAGGCCGAGACGATCAGGCACTTGCCCGTCTCATGCGCCAGGAATTTCTCATCGTCCGTGAATGTGTAGGCGCAGGTGACCACTTCGGTCACCTCATACTCCTCGATGCGGGCGATCGGCGGTGAAAACAGGTTGCGGATCGCCTCGCCCTCGCCCGGCACCGGCTGCCGGTTCCAGTCGGCGTCGCTGGTCGGCACCCTGTGCAGGCCTGAACCGAATTTCATGCCGGCACCTCGGGTCAGCGGAATCATGTAGCCGTCGGTCTTGCCACCTACATCGAGGACCACGGGCGCAACTTCCCAGACGGCCTTGAGGTCCGCCGGCGGTTCGACATAGGCGAGCGCGGTTCGGTACGTCTTCAGTTCGCCGCCGAGTTCGGGGAACAGTTTCAGCACCCAGGCGCCCGCAGCGACGACGATGCGGTCGGCCTGCATCGTCTCGCCGGACGCGAGCACGATATGCCCTGCCTCGGAGTCGACCGCCGTCACCTTGCTGTTCTCGTAGACGTTGGCGCCGTTGGCGCGCAGCCACTTGGCCAGGCCGGACGCGATCTTGCGGCAATGCAGCGCGCCGCCTTCCGGCGAAAAGTAGGCGTAGCGGAACGAGCCCGGCTCCAGGAAAGGCCAGCGTTCGACCGCGGCATCAGGTTCCAGCAGGTCGAACGGATAGTTTCCCTCCTCCAGCCCTTCCCGGTATTCCTCGGCTTCGTCGCCCGGCTCGCGCGAGACGCAGAGGAAGCCCCTGGAATCGAGATGGTTCTCGCCGAGGTCGGCCCACATTTCGTCCCAGGCTTCATAGGCCTCGCTGATCAGCCGGCCGTAGCCGGTCCCGGCCCGGTAGGCACGGCGAATGATGCGGTGATGGTCGCCGGATGCCGCCAACGGATTGGGGATCGGCCCCTGCTCGACGATGGAAACGCTATGGCCAGCCTTGACCAGCGACCATGCGGTGGAGAGACCGGCGATGCCCGCGCCGACAACGATCACATTCATCAAATCAGACTTTCCGCAGCCGTTGCGGCTGGCTCAACGCATTGGATTGCGGCCGCCAACATACGGTCTGGAACCAGGCTGGCAAGCCGCGCTATTGGTCTGGCATGACCAAATCGACGCCATCCTACCTCGCCTTTGATCCAGCGACCCGTCACCTGAGGCTTGACCCGCACGAGCGGGCTTTCTTCCAGGATCCGTACGAGGCCTACACGTTCCTGCACGATGCATCGAATGCCTTTTTCTGGGAAGAATTCGGATTCTGGTGCTTTGGCGGCTTCGACGACGTCAACAAGCTGTTGCGCGACCG
Source organism: Mesorhizobium sp. B2-6-4 (assembly GCF_006441495.1). Lineage (NCBI taxonomy): Bacteria > Pseudomonadati > Pseudomonadota > Alphaproteobacteria > Hyphomicrobiales > Phyllobacteriaceae > Mesorhizobium > Mesorhizobium sp. B2-6-4. The sequence goes on along the minus strand of NZ_VFUE01000012.1, from coordinate 214,992 downwards.
CCGCTTCGGCCGCCAGAACCCGGCGGGCATTCCCGACAGTCGTGGCATCGGCCGGGATAGAACACATCTCAAGGCATTCGACGGCATCGAAGCCAATTCCATGCTGGAACTGGAGCCGCCGGTACACACGCAGCTTCGAACACTGGTCAACCGCGCCTTCGTGTCGCGCCAGGTCGAGCGGCTGCGGCCGCGCGTGGAGGCACTCGCCAACGAACTGATCGATCGTTTCGAGCCGGGCAAGCAAGTCGACCTGCTGCCCGCCTTCGCTTCTCCCCTGCCCATCACCATCATTGCCGAGATGCTCGGCGTGCCGGTCGAAATGGGACCGCAACTGCTCGACTGGTCACATCGAATGGTCGCCATGTACGTGCATGGCCGCACTCGCGAGATCGAGGAGACGGCCAATCGCGCGGCGCAGGATTTCGCCGATTTCCTGCGCGGCACCATCGCCGAACGGCGCAAAAATCCCGGCGACGACCTGCTGTCGCTGCTGATCTCGGCGCAGGAGGACGGCCAAAAATTGTCGGAAGACGAAATGGTGTCCTCGGCGATCCTGCTGCTCAATGCCGGCCACGAAGCGACCGTGCACCAGACCGGCAATGCGGTGCGCTCGATTTTGGCGCAAGGTGGCGACCCGCGCCGTTTCTTCACCTCAGCCGAGGCGACAGCGGCCGCTGTCGAAGAATGCCTGCGCTTCGACGCGCCGTTGCACATGTTCACCCGCTACGCCTACCAGGAGATCGAAATCGCTCCCGGGATCGTCGTGCCGCCCGGCCAGACGATCGGTCTGCTGCTTGGCATGGCCAACCATGACCCTCATGCCTTTGCCGAGCCGCGGGCCTTCCGGCCGGGTCGTGTCGACCAGAAGAACGTGTCGTTCGGCGCCGGCATCCATTTCTGCATCGGCGCGCCCCTGGCCAGGCTCGAATTGCAGGTGTCGCTGAAAACATTGTTCGAGCGGCACCCAAAGCTTCGTCTTGCCGAAAGCCCAAGCTTCCGCGACACGTATCACTTCCACGGGCTGGAAGCGCTCACCGTCGGCTTCTGAAGGAGCGCAGGCCTGAGCTGTGAGCTGCGCGCAGTAAAGGATCACAGCCTGATCACATACTCCTTGCGGGTGGTTTCAAGCACTTCCCAGCTTCCCTTAAAGCCAGGTCGCAGCACGAAGCTGTCGCCGGCCCTGACGGTGCGCGCTTCGCCACCCTCCTCTTCGATCACCGAAACGCCGGAAAGGATGTGACAGAATTCCCATTCGTCGTAGACGATGCGCCACTTGCCCGGAGTCGATTCCCAGATACCGGCATAAAGACCGCCTTCGCGCTCCTCGACGTTCCAGGTGCGGAATTTCGGATCGCCCGAGATCAGGCGATCGGGCGCCGGCGCGCCTTCTTCGGCGTCGACAGAATCCGTCGATATCGTCAGGTAATGCTCGGACAGGATTTGCCTCCATGAAGAACCGGCCTCGGGCCGGCTCGCCTTACCCCGGCGTTTTGCGCCGACCCTCCCACGAGGGGGAGGATAGATCAAACTTTGGCGAGTGCCTGTTCGAGGTCGGCGACGATGTCGGTGACGTCCTCGATGCCGATGGACAGCCGCACCGTGTCCGGTCCCGCACCCGCCTTGACCTTCTGCTCGTCGGACAGCTGTCGGTGCGTGGTCGACGCCGGATGGATGACCAACGACTTGGTGTCACCGACATTGGCCAAGTGCGAGAACAACTCCAACGCTTCAACGAATTTGACGCCGGCCTCGTAACCGCCCTTGAGGCCGAAGGTGAAGACCGCGCCGGCGCCTTGCGGCGAGTATTTCTTTTGCAGGGCGTTGTTCTTGTCGCTGGGAAGGCCGGGATAGTTGACCCAGGCCACCTTGGGATGGTTGGACAGCCAGCCCGCGACGGTGATCGCATTGTCGCAATGGCGCTGCATGCGCAGCGGCAAGGTTTCGAGGCCTGTCAAAATGAGAAAGGCGTTGAACGGCGAAATCGCCGGGCCGAGATCGCGCAGGCCAAGCACGCGCGCGGCGATGGCGAAGGCGAAATTGCCGAAGGTTTCGTGCAGCACCAGGCCGCCATATTCGGGGCGCGGTTCCGACAGCATCGGGTACTTCCCTGATTTCGACCAGTCGAACGTGCCGCCATCGACGATGGCGCCGCCGATCGAGTTGCCGTGACCGCCAATGAACTTGGTCAGCGAATGGACGACAATGTCGGCGCCGTGCTCGATCGGCCGGATCAGGTAGGGCGAGGCCAGGGTGTTGTCGACGATCAGCGGCAGGCCATGCTTACGCGCGATGTCGCCGATCTTCTCGATGTCGACGAAGGTGCCGCCGGGATTGGCCAGACTCTCGATGAAGATCGCCTTGGTCTTGTCATCGATCTGGCTCTCGAAGGTTGACGGATCGTTCGCTTCGGCCCAGCGCACCTCCCAGCCAAAGTTCTTGAAGGCATGGCCGAACTGGTTGATCGAACCGCCATAGAGCTTGTTGGCGGCAACGAAATTGTCGCCCGGCTGCAACAGATTGTGGAACACGATTACCTGGGCGGCGTGGCCGGACGCCACCGCAAGGGCGGCCGTGCCGCCCTCGAGCGCCGCTATGCGTTCTTCGAGCACCGCCTGCGTCGGGTTCATGATGCGGGTGTAGATGTTGCCGAAGGCCTTCAGCCCGAACAGCGAGGCAGCATGATCGGCGTCGTCGAAAACAAAGGAGGTCGTCTGGTAGATCGGCGTGGCGCGTGCGCCGGTGGCCGGATCGGGCTTGGCGCCGGCATGGACGGCGAGCGTGTTGAAACCGGGCGTGCGGGTCACTGAAACCTCCCTCGAAAAAACTTCTGAAATTCGCCGGCCATTCTTGGCCAAGCTCAACCACGAATGCAAAGAAGAAAATACCCTTCGGCGTGTCATCTTCGACCAGGCAGCAGGAAAATACGGCTCCTGCCGGAATAATTTTGCGCCTTCCCCTTGTCTATTTTTGCCGCACGCCGAAACTCTGGAATCCCGACCGCATCAGCGGCTTCTTCGACGACAGCACACCGGAATTGACCCCGGTCCAGCCGATCTCGCCGGACAGCTTGCCATATTCGATCTTGGGGCAGCGGTTCATCACCACCTTAACGCCGGCGGCTTCGGCGCGTGCGGCGGCTTCGTCGTGGCGCACGCCGAGTTGCATCCAGATCACTTTCGGCAGGGGATCGAGCTTCAGTACCTGGTCGACAACGCCGGCCACCGCCGCCGAGGCGCGAAAGATGTCGACCATGTCGATGGGCTGGGCAATCTCGGCAAGGCTGCCATAGACCGTACGGCCGAGTATCTCCTTGCCAGCATGGCCCGGATTGATGGGGAACACCTCAAACCCCTTGGCCAGCAGGTATTTCAACACGAAATAGCTTGGACGAACGTCGTTGGCGGACGCGCCGACCATGGCGATGGTCTTCACCGAATTGAGGATGCCGGCGATGTAGCCGTTGTCATAGCTATCGTGATTCATGGCTCGTCCTCATACAACGCCTCGGCGAGAAAGCCATCAGGATCACTGCTGAAATCGCGCATCATGCGGAAGTGGTCCGTATCACGAAAATCGGTCGAATCTAGCCCGAACCGGCTGATGCGGAACAGCCGCGCGCCTGGACAGGCCATCAGCAGCGGCGAATGCGTCGCCATGATCACTTGCGCAGTGCCCGACCGATCCATGCGCCGCAGCATCTTGAGAAGTTCGATCTGGCGCGATGGAGACAGCGCACTTTCGGGCTCGTCGAGGATGTAGATGCCTTGCCTGCGGCAACGTTCCTCGAAGAAGCGGATGAACCCTTCGCCATGCGACCAGGACAGAAAGTCGGGCGGAGGTGGCTTGAACGGATCTTCCAGGGCCACCTGGTCAAGATAGCGAGCCACCGAGTAGAAGGATTCGGCGCGAAAGAACCAGCCGGCGGTGACTTTTGGCAACCAATGGCCACGGAAGGTATCTGCCAGCGCGGCACCACTCCTGTCGATGGCGCCGGAATGGTCGACAGGCCGGTAGCCCTTGCCGCCTCCGGCTTCGTCGTAACCGGCGAGCGCGCCGATCGCCTCGAGCAATGTCGATTTGCCGGTGCCGTTCTCACCGACGATGATGGTAATTGGTGTGGTGAATTCGAGTTCGAAGGCGTGACCGCGAAACAGCGGCAGGTTCCACGGGTATTTTTCCCAATCGGTCACCCGCTCGGAATCGAGCAGAATGCGCTTGAGATAGGGCGCCTTGAGCCGCGTCAACTGCCTGCGGTGAGCCATCAATCGGGCAGCGAGATCGTACCGTCTTCCGCGATCGGAAAGGCCGGGTTGTGCGCCACTTCCCAGACATGTCCGTCGGCATCGGCGAAATAGCCGTACCAGCCGCCCCAGAAGGCACGGCCTGCCGGCTTGACGATGCGGCCGCCGGCCTCTTCAGCCATCGCAAGCACCGCGTCGACTTCGGCATCGGAGCGGGTGTTGTAGGCGAGATAGACGGCGGAAGGCGCCTTGGCGAAGGTGATGCCGGAATCCTCCTCGGCGCTGACGCGCGGGAACAGGCCGAGTATAACACCACCCATCTGGAAGAAGGCGACGCCATCGGTGATGCCGGCATGACGCTTCAGGCCCATCGTCTCGTAGAAGCGCACCGCACGATCGAGATCGTCGGTGGCGATGGTGATGATGGAGATGCGCGGCTCCATGACTTTCGTCCCTATTCGTCGATCCATTCCGGCTTGCGTTTGCCGATGAAGGCGCCGATGCCCTCCTGGGCGTCACGCGCCAGCATGTTCTCGACCATGACCCGGCCGGTATAGGCATAGGCATCCGCCAGCCCCATCTCGGCCTGCGCATAAAACGCTTCCTTGCCGGTCTTCAGCACCGAAGGTGATTTTGAAGCAATGGTTTGCGCGTATTTGTTGACAATCTGATTCAGGTACTCGCGCGGCACTATGCGGTTGACCAGGCCGAACTCCTTGGCGGTCGCGGCATCGATGGTTTCGCCGGTCAGGAGCATTTCCATGGCGTGCTTGCGCGAGACGTTGCGAGACAGCGCCACCATCGGCGTCGAGCAGAACAGGCCGATATTGACGCCCGGCGTGCAGAACGTCGCCTCATGCGAGGCGATGGCGAGGTCACAACTGGCGACAAGCTGCAGGCCGGCGGCGGTGGCCAGGCCATCGACCTCGGCGATCACCGGCTTGGGGTGGCGCACGATCGCCTGCATCAGCGTGGCGCAGGCGGCAAACGTCTCTTCGAAGAAGGCCTTGCCGTGATCGGTGTCGGCGCGGCGCGCTGTCATCTCCTTCAGATCGTGGCCGGCGCAGAATACCTTTCCGGCCGCCGACAGCACTATGACGCGAACGGCCTTGTCGGCCGTGGCGCGGTCCAGTTCCTCCGTCAGCGCCGCCATCACCGCCAGGGAAAGCGCGTTCGCGGGGGGATTGGCAAGCGTCAGGCGCAGCACGCCCTCGTCGCGGCTAGCCGCAACCGGCCCTTCAACTGCGACAGGCTTGATGGCAAGGATTTCGGCCATGGCTAAGGTCTCCGCGATTCCATTCCGCTGGCAGCGTATCTAATATCGGCTGGGGTTTCATCAACACCGTATCGCTTGCGCCAGTAGGATGAAGGTGTTGCCAGAAACGCGCCGCTTCGCCCATACAGGCTTGGCGCAGAATGAGGACCGAGATGCCCGCCCAGACCAAGCTCGAGCCGGTGCTGACAGCAGCCCAGGTCAATGCGCTGATGGAGACCGTGTTTCCGCAGCTTAACGAAAAGGGCCCGGCCTTTGAGGCAACCGACGTGTTTCCCGGCGGCTGCACCGTGCGGCTTAATGCCGGCGAACGGCATTTGCGTCCCGGCGGTACGGTGTCCGGCCCCGCCTTGTTCACGCTGGCCGACATTGGCGGCTATGTCTGCGTGCTCAGCCATGCCGGGCCCAATGCGCTCTCGGTCACCACCAATCTCAACATCAATTTCGTCCGCAAGGCCGAGGCAGGACCGATCGATGGCCATTGCCGCATCCTGAAGCTCGGAAAGAACCTGATGGTCTTCGACATCGACATCGTCGCCGGCCCGGAGGGGCAGACAGTGGCGCACGCCACCGGAACCTATTCGATCCCGCCGAAACGCTGACACGGAGAAGGCCGATCCGGCATCCTGGCCGGAACTCCCGATCGACACGTCCGTTTTGCGGCATGCCCGATCTGACCACATACCTTGCCTTTCTCGGCGCCGTGCTTGCCTACCAGCTTTCCGGCGTCGGGCCCGATATGATGCTTGTGATCAGTCGCGGCGTCGGACAGGGCTGGCGCCACGCGCTGGCGGCCGCGACAGGCTGCGTATCGGCCGGCGTCGTACAAATTCCATTACTTGCGATGGGACTTGCCACGCTGATCACATCCTCGCCGCCTCTTTACAGCTTTCTCCAAATCGTCGGCGCCATCTATCTGATCGCCATCGGGGTCAAATTCCTGTTGGCGCGCCGGCAGGATGAAAGTCGTACCTCTGCCTTTGCCAACACCGGTGGCACTGCTGCCGCTTTCCGGCAGGGCATGATCTGCAATCTCACCAATCCGACGACGCTTGCCTTCATGTTAGCGATGCTGCCGCAATTCGTTCACCCTTGGGCCGGTCCAGCGGCGTTGCAGTTCGTCATTCTCGGCACGACCATGAAGATGATGGGAATGGTTGTCCTCGGCGCCATCGCGCTGACCTCCGGCGCGGTCGGCGGCTGGCTGTCGCGCCGAAGCAGCTTCGTCGTGTGGCAGGGAAGGCTAGCCGGAGCCATTATGGTCGGCGTTGGCATCAGACTCCTGCTTGCAGTGACGAGTGGCCGGCGGTGAGCGAAATACCAGCCGTTTTGGCGGTAGGCCGTGTTGTAAAATAATACCACATAGTTTAGCCGTTGAAATTTAACGGTTTTTCGTTTTCGTTGACTCCCAATGATGCTTGACGAGGGCTACCCTTCTCCCCTATAAGCCCTCACGAAGCAGCGGCCCGCAAAGGCCGCCGTTTTGTTATTGGCGGCGGGCAAGCGCTTTTCGCCAATCCAAGCAACAAGAAACGCCTTCCTTATCCTTTGTGGATTGGGGAAGGTCCGAACCGAAAGCAGAAAACATGACAACCTTTTCGCAGAAGCCTGCGGATGTGGTGAAAAAGTGGATCCTGATCGACGCCGAAGGTCTCGTCGTCGGCCGGCTCGCCACCGTTATCGCCAATCATCTTCGCGGCAAGCACAAGCCGACCTTCACCCCGCATGTCGACGACGGCGACAATGTCATCGTCATCAATGCCGACAAGGTGGTGTTCACCGGCAAGAAGTTCACCGACAAGGTCTATTACTGGCACACCGGGCACCCCGGCGGCATCAAGGAGCGCACCGCGCGCCAACTGCTTGAAGGCCGTTTCCCCGAGCGTGTCGTCGAGAAGGCCGTCGAGCGCATGGTGCCGCGTGGCCCGCTCGGCCGTCGCCAGATGAAGAACCTGCGCGTCTATGCAGGTGCCGAGCATCCGCATGTCGCCCAGCAGCCAGAAGTGCTCGACGTGGCCAAGCTGAATTCCAAGAACAAGAAGGTCGCATAAGATGGCTGAGCTTTCCTCGCTCGCAGAACTGGGCGCCGCTACCGGCAACACCAATACGCAGGCCGCGGCACCCGTCCATGTCCAGAAGCTCGACAAGTCGGGCCGCGCCTATGCCACCGGCAAGCGCAAGAACGCCATCGCGCGTGTTTGGGTGAAGCCAGGTTCGGGCAAGATCGTCGTCAACGACAAGGAATTCGCGACCTATTTCGCGCGTCCGGTCCTACAGATGATCCTCAACCAGCCGATCATCGCCGCCAACCGCTCGGGCCAGTACGACATCGTCGCCACCGTCATCGGCGGCGGCCTTTCGGGCCAGGCCGGCGCTGTGCGTCACGGCATCTCCAAGGCGCTGACCTATTATGAGCCGGCGCTGCGTGCCGTGCTCAAAAAGGGCGGCTTCCTGACCCGCGACAGCCGCGTCGTCGAGCGCAAGAAGTACGGCAAGGCGAAGGCCCGTCGTTCGTTCCAGTTCTCGAAGCGCTAGGCGCAGGCAGCTTCACAATCGAAAGGCCGCCTCCGGGCGGCCTTTTTGCGTTGCGCATCACTATTGAGCGGAATGGTCGGCGTCGCGGATGAACAGGAACGCGCAAAGTGCCGAGCCGGCCACCGCGAGCGCCGAGGCCAGGAATGCCAGTTGCATGCCATCGATCGTGCCCAGCGCCAAGGCGGACCCGAACAGCGCCACCCCGATCGCGCCACCCGACTGGCGCACGGTGTTGAGTACGCCCGATGCCGTTCCCGACATCTCCGCCGGAACGGAAGACAAGAGCGCGGTGGTCATGGCCGGTACGGCAAGGCCGATGCCGACCGGCAGGAACAGCAGGCGCCACAGCAGCGACAGGTAGGATGTTTCGGCCTGGATCAGCGCCATCAGTCCGAAACCGGCTGCTCCGACGAACAGGCCAACCGCCATGGGCAATCGTGGGCCATGGTTTGCGGCAATGCGCCCGGCGGCAATGTTCGACAGGGTGACCGCCGCCATGAACGGCAGGAAGGCGAGCCCTGTCATCTCGGGAGAAAAATGCCTTTCCTGCTGGAAATACAGGCTGAGCATGAAGATCGTGCCATAGAGCGTCAGGTTGACGGCCAGTCCGACAAGGCTCGTCACAGCCGGCACGCGGCTGGCAAAGAGACCGAGCGGAAACATCGGCGCCCTCGTCCGGCTCTCGACCAGCAGGAACAGGCTTGCGGCCACCGCCGCCAATACCAGTCCGCCGATGACCGGCATCGAAGTCCAGCCCGATGAACCGGTTTCGATAAAGGCGCCGGTCAGCGAAAACAGCGCCAGCACGACAAGTCCCTGCCCCACCCAGTCGATCGGCGGCCGCTCGGCCTTGAGCGGCGTTTCCTGCAGAAACCGATAAGCCATCCAGATGGCGAGAGCGCCAATGGGCAGGTTGACCAGAAAGATGCTGGCCCAGCCAAGCGACGCGACCATGAAGCCGCCGAGCACCGGCCCTGCCGACAGCGCGATGCCGCCCGCCGCCGTCCACAGCCCAACGGCGCGTGCCCGGCGCGCCTTGTCGGACGCGTAGGCGCGATTGAGGAGTGCCAGCGAACACGGCATCAGCAAGGCGGCACCCGCGCCTTGTGCAGCGCGCGCCGCAATCAGCAACCAGGCACTCTGAGCCAAGCCGCAAGCCAGCGAAGCAATGCTGAACAGCGCCATGCCGCCAACGAAAACGCGGCGAGCGCCGACCCTGTCGCCGAGGGCGCCGCCGGCGAGCAGCAGCGAGGCGAAGGCAAGCGTGTAGGCGTCGACGACCCATTGCAGGCCGCCGACCCCCATCGACAGCCCAGTACCGATCCTGTTCAGCGCGATGTTGACGATGGAGACATCAAGCTGCACGACGACGAAGCCGAGGCTGGTCGCAGCAACGGTGGCGGCATAGGCGGCAGGGCGCTTGAGAACGATGGTATCGGGCATGCCCATGGATAACGGGTTTCCCCTGACACCGTTGCGTCAGCAGGCGCCGGCCTGCGACAACAAGGCCGGAACTTCAGCCGCGGCAAATCAATTGATGCTGGCGGTCGCGGCAGGTTCGACGCGTTCGCCCGTCTCCGCATAGGGCACGCGAAACCCATTTGCCGCCAGCCAGCCTATCGCCGCCTTTGGCTCATCGGTCTGGATGATGGTGGCGCCGCGATCGGCCCAGAAGCCCCAGGCTTCACGCGGCAGGCTGGCCTGAACCGCCAGTTCATCGCCCCGGCCGCCGGCAAGGAAGCCGCCCGGCTTGTTGACGATGGCGTAGGTGTCGGCCCAGATGTGCCAGTCGCCCCTCACCGCGGCCGCGCGCATGCGCGTGCTGAACAGCGGCCCGCCAGTCTCGGTCAACGTCTCCGCGCCGGCGCGCCAGTTGATCAGCTCGATCGCGCGCGGCGCAAAAGCATGGTCGACCGTCGCGGCGAAACCGGCGTCATGCACTGCGTCGTCGGCGATGATCGGCATGAACTGGAAGCCGCCGCCGACCGCTTCCATGGCAGCCTTCACCGTAGCGATCCTGGTCTGGTTCCACAGGTTTTCCTTGACGATGACCTGGTCGGCCATGCCGAGATCTCGCGCCACCGCGACCATACCCGACAGGTCCCCAACCTCGAGCTTGTTGTCGAGATTGATGAGGATCTGGTCCCGGGTCGCCAGCAGCATCTCGCGCAGCGTCGAGACTGTCTCGTCGGTTACGGCGCCCGTGCCTTCGATCACCAGCCGGCAACTCTTCAGTTCGGCCAGCGTGTACTTAACCACCTCACCCTTGCAGGTCGTGGTGCGATCAAGCCAGCTGTCATGCATGACGACAAACTCGCCGTCCTTCGAGCGCCGGATGTCGACCTCGACGATCTCGGCGCCGATCGCGATCGAGCCTTCGACGGCGGCGAGCGAATTTTCCGCATAGAGCGTCTTGCCGGCCTGCATGCTGCCGGCGCGATGCGCGACCACCATGACGTGGTCGCGCCACTGATTGGCATGTTCGAAGCGGTCGAGGATCTGCCTCGCACGGGTTTCGCCCGCCATTGACTGGCTGGCGGAAGCCGCCAGCGTGACGGAAAACAGAAGGCTCGGCCAGAAGGTCCGCATCGAGAATCGCTCCATTCCGGATCGAACCGGGAATAGGCGATGCCCGTGACGTCTAGGTGAACGAAGCCGGCTAGCGGTTGCCAGCGATATGTCGCCTCAGATGCGTTTCGACAGTCGGCGGAACCAGGCCATCGCAGGCATCTCGACGAAACGCCAGGTAATCCAGGAGACACCTATCGTGGCAAGGAGCATGACGAGGATCGCAACGTCCCCCGCCCAGCCGGCGCCGAAGCCGGTCGCCGGCTCTCCGCGCAAGACGATGTCGCCGACAAGACCGAGGCCGAGCTTGCGCTCGACCAGGCCGGCGACATTGATCATGCGCGCCTGGACGAAGATGTGGACCATGTAGATCGAGTAGGACAGCGCGCCGAGCGTCAGAATGAGTGGGGTTCTCAGAAAGACACTGATCCAGCCCCCCTCATGAGCAAAGAGAAACAATGCCAGTGCAAACACCAGCGGTGCTGCGATCCCGGCATCATTGTCGCCCGCCAGTGCGACGAAAAGCACAATGACAGCCGCCATGACGATTTCGGCAAGGGTCCAGCTCAGCAACGGGCCGGTCCGGGCAAGCGCCTGTCGCGCGCCTGCAATGGAATCATGCTGGAACGAGGCAAGCAAGGCGCCGAGCGAGAAGCCGTACAGGCAGCGTATGAAGCCGAAATCGAAGGACACATCCATATGGTGGGTCGAGAAGCCAAGCAGAAACAGAGGCGCGGTGATGGCGGCGACGAACCACACCCAGGCGCGTGCCCCGGCGGTGAAGACCACTCCCGCGAACAACAGGTAGGCGAAGAACTCCGCCGAAATGCTCCAGCTTGGCGCATTCCAAGTCAATTGGTCATCGAAGCCGACCCCCTGGAGCAGCAGCAGATTGCTAAGCAGGCTCTCGAGGCTGAAGCCGCCGGTGAAGGGAGCGGCACCGGCGCCATGCACCTGCGGCAGCATCAGCCGCAGCAGCTCGAAGCCGGCAAAGGCGGCGAGCATGAGAAGGTGCAGCGGATAGATGCGGCCGAAGCGCACCAGCGCAAAGCGTGCGACCTCCCGCGGCTGGTTCAGCCGCCAGCCATAGGAGCTGGCGATGACGAAACCGGAGAGAACGAAGAAGAAGTCGACAAACAGATAGGACGAACCGACAAAGGCGCTTTGCGAGATCGTCGAAGCGGTGGGGAAGTGGAACAGCGCCACCAGCAGGGCGCAGATGCCGCGCCACGAATCGAGAACCAGGAACCGCTCACCCGCCACCGTGCCGGACTGGATCGACGCCGCGCCATGGGGAGAATCAAGAAACGCGGTCTGCGTCATGATGATACAATCCTGTCTCGCGGCGGCACCGCGCCCGCGCCGTTTCGTTTCCCCAAGCTGTGACTGGCATGTTGCGTGCCGGTTCTGTAGTTGTTGCACCCCGATGAAAACCAAGGATCCGTAATGGCGAACAAGAACATCGACCATGCCTTCACAGCCCGCTCGAAGACGGGCGCTTCGCTGGAGCCGACCTATGCCGGCGCGCTGTCGTTCATGCGACGCAAATACACGAAGGATGTGAAGGGCGCGGACGCTGTGGTTTGGGGCATCCCTTTTGATGCCGCCGTCACCAATCGGCCCGGCGCGCGTTTCGGGCCGCAGGCGATCCGCCGCGCCTCGGCAATCCTCGACAACGATCCGCAATATCCCTTTTCGCGCGATCTGTTCGAGCACCTCGCGGTGGTCGACTATGGCGATTGTCTGCTTGATACCGGCAACCACCAGAAGACGCCGGGGACGATCGAACGCGAGGCGGCCAAGATCCTGAAGTCAGGTGCCTTCCTGCTGTCGCTGGGCGGCGACCATTTCGTCACCTGGCCCCTGCTCAAGGCACATGCCGCAATCCATGGCCCGCTCGCTCTGGTGCAGTTCGATGCGCACCAGGATACCTGGGAGGATGACGGCAAACGCATCGACCACGGATCCTTCGTCGGCCGCGCGGTCAAGGAAGGCATTATCGATCCCGACCGCTCGATCCAGATCGGCATCCGCACCCACGCGCCCGACACGTTCGGCATCAAGATCCTCTACGGTCACGAGATCGAGGAGATGCGTGCATCCGACATCGCCTACGCCATCGTCGACAGGACGGGCGGCAAGAAGACCTATCTCACCTTTGATATCGACTGCCTTGATCCTGCCTATGCACCCGGCACTGGCACGCCGGTCGCCGGCGGGCCGTCCTCTGCAAAGATCCTGTCGACGCTGCGCCAGCTCAATCAGATCGATATTGTCGGGGCCGATGTCGTGGAGGTTGCGCCGGCCTACGATCACGCCGATATAACGGCGATTGCCGGCTCGATGATCGCCATGCAGTATCTTGGCCTGCTGGCCGAGCGGAAAGCACGGCTCGAAGAGCTGAACAACGGCAGCCACAACGGCGCCGCGGTGAATCAAGGCAACGGCATATAGTTTTCGATATCAGGGAATTTGATCAGCCAATGAAACCGAGAATCTTCATCGACGGCGAGCACGGCACCACCGGCCTCCAGATCCGGGCGCTGCTTGCCGAGCGCGGCGACCTGGAGATCATTTCAATTCCCGCCGAGCGCCGCAAGGAAACGGCGGCGCGAGCCGAATTCCTCAATGCCGCCGACGTTGCGATCCTGTGTCTCCCGGACGATGCGGCGAAGGAAAGCGTGTCGCTGATCTCCAACGAGACCACCAGAGTCATCGATGCTTCGACCGCGCATCGCGTCGCGCAAGGCTGGGAATATGGCTTTGCCGAGATGGACAAGGAGCAGGCGAAGAAGATCGGGGCGGCAAAACGCGTCGCCAATCCCGGCTGCTGGCCGCAAGGACCGATCGCGATGCTGCGGCCGCTGGTCGCCGCCGGCCTTCTGCCCGCGGATTTCCCGGTCACCGTCAACGGCATCTCCGGTTATTCGGGCGGCGGCCGCCCGATGATCGAGGACTATGTCGCCAAGGGCGAGGACGCCTCTGAATTTCTACCCTACGGGCTCACCCTCCAGCACAAGCACGTGCCGGAGCTCAGGGCCTATGCGAAACTGTCGCACGATCCGATCATGCAGCCAGCGGTGGGCAATTTCGCGCAAGGCATGATCACGGTGGTGCCGCTGCAGCTCGGTGGCCTCCACCATGTGCCGACCGGTGCGGAACTCCATGCAGCCATCGCCGACCATTTCGCCGCCATCAAGGGCGGCGTGGTCGAAGTGGCGCCCTATGCGCATGTGGAGCGCATTCCGGAGATCGATCCGGAAATCTACAATGGCACCAACCGAATGAAGCTCTACGTCTTTGCCAATGACAAGCGCGCGCAGGCCCTGCTGCTCGCCGTTTACGACAATCTCGGCAAAGGGGCATCGGGGGCTGCCGTACAGAACATGGACCTGATGCTCGGCCTCTGATGGCGGCACCGGCATTTCCGGACCGTTGGAAGATCAGCGCGCCCGAGCTCATCGCCGAGACCTTTTCGAGCCGCATCTGGAAGGTGCGGCGCGAGGACGGCTCGCCGGCGATCGTCAAGGCGCTGAAGCCATTCGATGACGTCGCAGACGAGTTGCGCGGCGAGCATTTCCTTGCCTGGCGGCGCGGCGAAGGCGCCGTGCGGCTGCTGGGCCGCGACGGGCATTCCATGTTGCTCGAATATGCCGGGGAGACCATGCTGTCGCATGTTCTTGCCGAGCAGGGAGATTTGGCCGCCACGGAAATCGCGGCGGAGGTGATGGCAAAGCTGTTTTCGCCATCGGATCACCCCGCTCCGCCCGACCTGCAGCCGCTTCGGGAACGATTTTCCAGCCTGTTCAAGAAAGCGGAGGCCGACCGTGTCGTTGGCCGGAACAGCCTTTATGTCGAAGCGGCGGAAATCGCCGACCGGCTGCTGGGTGGTCCGCATGATGTCAGGCCGCTGCATGGCGACCTCCATCACGACAACATCATGCACGGAGCACGCGGCTGGCTGGCGATAGATCCGAAGGGCGTTCTCGGCGACCCGGGATTCGATGCCGCGAACATGTTCTACAATCCTCTTGATCGCGACGACCTTTGTCTCGATCCCCCACGGATTGCCGGGATGGCTGAAGTCTTTGCGCGAACGCTGAGCCAGACGCCGGCGGCAATACTGGATCACGCCATCGCCTATGGCTGCCTGTCGGCTTCCTGGCACCATGAGGACGACAACGCGATCGAGGAGAACCGCGAGCTGTCGGTCGCAGCAGCGATCCGAACGGTACGGCTCGGCTTCTGATCCGTGCCGCCTTGCGTCAGGCGGAATTCGACGGCGACAAGACGATGGCGCAGTCGAACGTTCTGGATGTGACCGGAGAGACTCAGCGTCCGAGGGCGATCTCGTGGGGCAAGGGATATGCGCCCTTGGTCCCGCGCCAATGCGCGGCGGCGAACCCCAGCAGGACCAACGCGAATCCCTGGTGGGTCAGCGCCATGTGCAGCGGCACATGCATCAACAGCGTGCCGATGCCGACGGAGGCCTGCACCAGCACCAGGGCAAACAACAGCGTCGCGCGACGAGCATGCGTTGAACCGGGCAGACGGCGACGCGCGGCGATCATGTGCCACAAGGCGACGACGAACACCGTATAGGCGCCGATCCTGTGCACGAACTGCACCGTCTTGGGGCTTTCGAAGAAATTGCGCCATGCCGGCTCCAGGATCAGCAGATCGCCGGGAATGATCTTTCCGTCCATCAGCGGCCAGGTGTTGTAGCTCAGGCCGGCGTGGAGCCCGGCGACCAGACCGCCGAGATAGATCTGGATCAGCGCCAGAAGCACTACGAGACCAGCCAGTTTCTGGGTCGAACGATCGGCCGCAGGTTCCGAATGCGGCGCCAAGCCGCGCGCGACGACCATGGTCGCCGTGAAGATCAGCGCGGCAAGCGTCAAATGGGTGGCGAGCCGGTACTGGCTGACCGAGACGCGGTCGACCAGACCGGAGGCAACCATCCACCAGCCGATGGCGCCCTGCAGACCGCCGAGAAGCAGGATGCCGACCAGCTTCGGCCCCAGTCCGCGCTCGATGCGGCGCGCCGCCCAGAAGAACAGCAGCGGCAAGGCAAAAACCAGACCGACGCTGCGCGCCAGGAGACGATGCGCCCACTCCCACCAGAAGATCGACTTGAATGCCTCGATGCTCATGCCCTTGTTGAGCTCGGCATATTGCGGGATCTGCTGATAGCGCTGGAATTCCTCTTGCCATTCGGCGTCGTTGAGCGGCGGGATGACGCCGTGGATCGGCTGCCACTCGGTGATCGACAGGCCGGACTCGGTGAGCCTTGTGGCGCCGCCGACCAGCACCAGCGCGAACAGCACCAGAAGCACGACGTAGAGCCAGCCGCGCACCAGCGCGCGGTTGTGCAGATCGCGGTCACGCGCCTCGTAAGGCGCGGCAGTAATGGCGGCCATGGATTTATCCCGGCAGGTTGAAGTCGCGGATTGGTGGACCATCGCATTCCCGCATGCAAGACCGGGCGGCGCGGCACGCCGTCGCGCCGCGTCTGTCGGGTTGCACAGCTTCGCGTCAAGGCCTATGGCGAAGCCGACACATTGAGCTGGGCCGCACTTTACCCCGGCTCCAGGAGGCCAACCATGCCCGTGCGCCTGAAAAAGCTGATCGGAATGTTCCTGCTGGTGGCGCTTGTCATCATCTACGCGCTGGTCGCATCGATCTTCGCGGTCGCCCGGCTGTCCGAGGCGGGCCCGTGGACGCATTTCCTGTTCTTCCTGCTAAGCGGCCTGCTCTGGGTGCTGCCGGCCATGGGCATCATCAAATGGCTGATGCTGGAGCCTCGGCCCAAGCGCTGAACCGTTGCCGGCCGGCCTCAGATGGTGACCACCATCTTTCCGGCGTTGGCGAGCGGCGTCGTCACGCCAGACAGCATGGTGCGGATGTGGGCGAGGTTCTGATAACGGCCGTTGACCGAGATGCGCGGCAATGCGTGCAGGAAGCCGGCGTGTTCGGCGCGCAGCACGCCATGACGGGTGGTCACGGCCGAGGTGTAGCCGGCATCGCGGACAAAGCCCACTTCGCGGCAGCCGACGGCGCTGGCATAGCCGTAGGGATAGGCGAAATGGCGCGGCTCCTCGCCCAGCTCGGCTCGCAGGATGGACTTCACCCCGACGATTTCGTGCCGCGCGTCGGCTTCTGAAAGCCGCTTCAGATTGCTGTGGTTGATCGTATGAGCACCGATCGTTACGAGCGGATGCGCTGCGATCGCGCGGATCTCCGACCAGGTCATCAGCGTGTCGACGCGCGGCCGGCCGGCGTCGACGCCGTTCGCATGCGCCAGTTCGCGCAGCACGGCGCGCAGGTCCTCCTCGCGAACCTCGCTGGTGAGATAGGTGTGCAGCCGTGCGATGGCCTGGAGCTTTTTGGCCGGGCTGGTGCAGTCGATCGTCGTTTTCCCTTCGGACGTCGTCAGGGTCAGGCGATCGCCCGCGTTGACGAGATCCTCGACCACGTCCCACCACAGATCCGCAGTGCCGTTGATAAGCCCCGGAGCCACATAGATGGTGATCGGCGCGCCGTGCTTTTCCAGCACCGGCAAGGCCTCGGTCATGTTGTCGCGATAGGCGTCGTCGGCGGTGATGGCGGCGAACTGGCCGCCCTTGCCGCGCGCCGCGATACGCTCCACCGCCTCGTCAATCGAGACGAAGGCGTAGCCATCCGCCTTCAGGCCGGCGATCATGGCGTCGAGGAAGCCGGGCGCAATGTTGAGATGACGGTTGACGCTGTCGGGCTTTTCGGGCTTTGCCGTAACGCGGTGCAGCATGAGGATGGCGCCAATACCGCCGACCAGCGGTTTGACCAGCGGTGCGAGGCCGGTATAGCGGGCGACGTTGAGCGCCAGCTTTCGGATTGCCTCCCCGCCGTCGATCATTCCTTCACCTTTTGCGCCTAGGCTGAACCAAGCACGGATACGCCTGAGCGCCCCCAAATCGGCAGCAATACGCCCTAAGGATTGAGGTATGGTTGACGCGGCCGCGTCATTTGACGGCAATCGCCTGGCGGCAATCGAAGCCTCGCCCAGTGTGCCGCCAATAGAGCCGGCTGGGCTGTCGGTTTCCACCGCTTCCGCCGATGGGCTCGCGGCCTATGCCGCGTTCTGCCGCTCCGCCGTGTTCGCGCCGGCGCAGAGTGCGGTTTGGGTCCGCAACTGGGCCGCGCAGGTCGAGCCGGACCCGGTCGTGGCGATGCTGAATTGCGAAGGCAGACCGGTTTTCGCACTGGCGCTGGAGGTCGTCGGCCGTGGGCCGTTCCGCGTTGCGCGCTTCATGGGCGGCCGCCACGCCAATGGCAATTTCGTCGCCGCCGACCCGCAATGGCTTGCCAGGGCGGACAGTGCGGCTATTCGTTCGACCCTGGCGGCCATAGCCGAGGCTCGCCCCGACATCGATCTCGTCGCCTTCGAACGCCTGCTGCCCGACCTCGATGGCGTAGCCAACCCACTCGCCTCGTTCGATTATTTCGACAGCCCGAACCTGTCGCTCGCCGTCGACCTGGTCGGCGGTTTCGATGCACTGCTCTCTCGCGCAAACGGAAAGCGCAAACGCAAGAAGCACCGCTCGCAGACGCGCAAGTTCGAGGCCATCGGCAGCCATCGGCGCATCGAGGCGCGGACCGTGGACGAGGTCGGCCGGCTGCTCGACGGCTTTTTCGAGATGAAGGAATCCCGCTTCCGCAGGATGGGCATCGCCAACGTCTTCGGCGACAATCAAGTGCGCGCGTTCTTCCGTGCTCTGTTCACCGAGGCGCTTGCCGAGGATAAGCCCTCCTTCGTGCTGCACGGGCTCGAGGTCGCCGGCAAGCTTCGCGCCGTGACCGGATCGAGCCGCTCGGGCAAACGGCTGATCTGCGAGTTCGGCGCGATCGCCGAGGATGACCTCGCCCACACCAGCCCCGGCGACTTCCTGTTCTTCGACAATATCCAGGAAGCCTGCGAGGCGGGTTTCGACGTCTATGATTTCTCGGTCGGCGACGAGCCGTACAAGCGTTTATGGTGCGATATCGAAACGCAGCACTTCGAGGTGCTGGTTCCGCTGACGTCGAAAGGCCGCGCACTGGCGCTGGGGCTGCGGCAAAGCGCCAGGTTGAAAGCCGTCGTCAAGAACAGTCCGACGATCTGGAAGCTGACCAAGCTGCTGCGTCGCAAGGCCGCTGGCCAGGCGCCGGCGCCCGCCGAGGACGGTAGCTAACCCGCCCACCTTCCAACGTGATGACCACAAGCGCCGCTCATCGGACTCAAGCCGCCGAGCGCCTTCCCGGCACCGGAGTGCCCGGCGGTTCGTGGCCGAGCGGGGTCACCAGCGTCAACTCCGGATAGCCATTCTCGATAAGCTTGACGGCGGCCTGCGTCACCTCATCATCCGGCTCCAGCATGGAGAGGAACACCTCGGTCGCATCCCCACCCAGACGGCTGATGCCTTGGGCGTCGGCGGGACCGCATTCGACCACCACCAGGTCATAGGCGGTGGTCAGCGATTGCATGATGATCGGCAGCCGGTCGGCGGCGCGCATGGCGCGAACCGGATCGGCGGTGCCGACAGGAATGACATGGCAGTCGGAATAGAGGTCGGGGTGGATGACTTCGCTGAACTGCGCCTGCGACGCGAGCAGATTGGTGATGCCCGGGAACAGTCCGCTGTCGAGCATCGGTCGCGAGGCGGCGCCGGAAGCCGTGAGGTCGAGCAGCAGCACGCGCAGGCCGGCGTCGGAGACCTCACGCGCTACCAGGATCGCGGACGCGGCCGCCTCGTCACCTTCGGGCGACACGAAGATGGCGCGCGCGGCGCCGCTTGCGATCAGCTTTTCCGCCGCTTTTTCAACGTCGATCTCGCCCAGCACCGAACGCGGCCTGGTTTTGGCGACCGGGACGGCCTCGGCAACAGGGACGGTTTCGGCGACCGGTGCGCCGGCGGCGGGTTCGACCTCTATGACAGATTCCGCCGGCGAGGGCAGATCCGGTTCCACCATCATCTCCGGTTCCACCGCTTTCTCAGCGTGGTGCTCAGGCCCGGACTCTGGAATGATCGTCGTTTCCCTGGCCGCGACCGGCATCGCCACCTCGTCGATCGGCTCGAAGCGAGCGCCGCTGGCCGGGCGCATGGCGCGGCCGGAAAAGAGTTCGCGCAGCAGCGTGAACACCGACATGAGCAAAAGCGAGGCGGCAAAAGCAGCACCGACGATCGGCCCGATCTTGGGGAAGTAGGCCTCGGAAGGCACTACGGCCTTCGAGATGACACGCGCGTCGACCGGCACGTAATTGCGATCCTGGCGCGAAGCCGCCTCGCGGTAGTTGGTCAGGTAAAGTTCGAGCTGCTGGCGCTTGGCGGCAGCGTCACGCTGCAGCGCATCGAGACCGACCTGCTGTTCGCCTGCCTCCGCGGAAGCCGCCTTCAGCGTGTTGACGTCGGCGACGAGCTGGCTCTCACGTGACTTGGCGGCATCGGCCTGCATCGCCAGGCCCTTCATCACCTTTTGAGCTTCACTGCGGATCTGCGCGTCGAGATCGGCTAGCTGCGATTTTGCCGCGCGGATGCGCGGATGATTGTCGAGCAGCGTCGTCGACAGGTCGGCGATGTTGGCGCGCAGTTCGACCTGCCGTTCGCGCAAGCGCTGGATCAGATCGGATGACAGCACCTCGGGCAGCGAATCCAGCGAGCCGCCATTCTGCAGCGCCTTGCGCACGCTGTCGGCGGTGCCTTCGGCGGCGGCGCGGTTGGCCCGCACCCGCGACAATTCGGTCGACAGTTCGGCCAGTTGCTGGGTGGCGAGCACAGAATTGTTGCCGCCCACCAGAAGGTCCGACTGGGCGCGATAGGCGGCGACCTTGGCCTCGGCATCCCTGACCTGCTTCTGCAGATCGGCGATCTCGGGAGCCAGGAAGTCCGCCGCGGCGGTGTTGGATTCGAGCTTGGCCGCGCCCTGCCCGGCAATGTAGGCGGCGGCAATGGCATCGGGGATAGCAGCCGCGAGCTTGGGATCTTCCGAGGAGAACTCGATGGCGATGATACGCGTCTTTTCGACGCCATAGACGTTGAGCTTCTCGCGCATCTTCTTCAGGACGCGTTCGTCGACCGGAATATCCATGGGATCGTTCTTCAACCCCACCAGGATCAGCAGGCGGTTGAGAGGCGACATATCGACAGTTTCGTCGAATTCGTGCAATCGCGACAAATCAAGCTTCTGCGCTACCTGCTTGAGGATTTCGTTGGACGAAATGATCTGGACCTGGGTGGCGACGCCTTGCTCATCGAGGATAGGCTTGTCGCTGTCATTGCTGCCGGCCGGGCGCGTGTAGACGGATTCACGCGTATCGATCTGAACCTGCGTCTGGGCCTTGTAGTGCTTGGTTGCCAGCGAAGCGAGCGCAAACGCCAACCCGGTAACCACCAGGGAGACGACCAATATTCGCAGCCAGTTCCTCGCCAGGCTGGCGAAGAGCTGCCTGAGATCGACGTCAACGTCTGCGGCCGTGGACTGAACGGACATGCATCCTACTCCGATACGGATCGCATGCACCGTAAACAACTATGGTAACTCAGCCGTTAAGATCACAGGAAGCTTCCGTCAGGACTTACTGGCAGGCGCCAAGCAAAACCGTCAAAGTTATAAAACTCCTGCCGATCGATGCCGTATCGATCGCGCCCTTTACCGGCCATTAACCCTAACAGGACGATAACGGACGCGCTCTCAGATGTTTGCTGCGACGCCGCAGCGGCCAGTCGAAGGTATGTGTCCTGTCATGAAAAGCACTGCTTCCCTCTTTCGCGCGCTGCTTGCCGTGTCGATGCTTGCTGGCTGCTCCAGCTACCGGCCGACGCCGGCCGCCTTCCACGAGGTGCTCGATCAACCCTATCGCCTGGGCGCCGGTGACCGCGTCCGCGTCACCGTGTTCGAGCAGGACGGGCTGACCAACACCTATAGTGTCGACCAGTCCGGATATCTCTCCTTCCCGCTGGTCGGCGCCGTGCCGGCCCGCGGCCACACCGCCCAGCAGATGGAAAAGGAAATCGCCGACAAACTGCGCCAAGGCTATCTGCGCGATCCCGATGTTTCCGTCGAGATCGACCGCTACAGGCCTATCTTCGTCATGGGCGAAGTGGGCGCCGCCGGCCAGTATTCCTATGTGCCCGGCCTCACCGTTCAGAAAGCCGTCGCCATTGCCGGCGGCTTCACGCCGCGCGCCAACCAGGAAAGCGTAGACATCACCCGAGATATCAACGGCAAGGTGATGACCGGCCGGGTTGTCACGTCAGACCCGCTGCTGCCCGGAGATACTGTCTATGTGCGTGAACGTCTGTTCTGACGAACACACGTGGCGGACAAACTCAGGATCGTCCATTGCTTTCGTTCACCTGTCGGCGGGATCTTTCGGCATGTGCGGGACCTCGCGGAAGCTCAGGTCGCCGCCGGCCATTCGGTCGGCATCGTGTGCGATTCGACCACAGGCGGGGAATACGAGGAGCGCCTGTTCGAGCGGATGAAGGCCATGCTGGCGCTCGGCATCCATCGCACGCCGATGCAGCGCCATGTCGGACTGGGCGATCTCGCCTCGGCCTCGCGCACCTACGGAATCATCAAGGAATTGCGGCCGGACGTGCTGCACGGGCACGGCGCCAAGGGTGGCGCCTATGCCCGTCTGTTCGGCTCACTGTTGCGGGTATCAAGGTCTCGCGTAGCCCGCCTTTATTCGCCGCATGGCGGTTCTCTCCACTATGACGAGAGCACGTTCACGGGAAAGCTGTTCTT
The DNA here is from genome assembly GCF_006441495.1 of Mesorhizobium sp. B2-6-4. NCBI lineage: Bacteria > Pseudomonadati > Pseudomonadota > Alphaproteobacteria > Hyphomicrobiales > Phyllobacteriaceae > Mesorhizobium > Mesorhizobium sp. B2-6-4. The sequence goes on along the minus strand of NZ_VFUE01000012.1, from coordinate 192,609 downwards.
CGCGCTCGAGCGATCCATGGCTCACTTCACCGACTGTCTGCTGTTCGTCTCGGACTATGAGCGACGCACCTATCGCAGGAAGGTCGGCGAGGCGCCCATTCCGAACGCGCTGATCTACAATGGCCTGCGCGCGGCTGAGTTCGACCCCGTTCCGGAGAAGCCCGGAATGGTGGACCTGCTCTACATCGGCATGATGCGTGACCTCAAGGGACCCGACATCTTCATCGACGCGCTGGCCCTTGCGGGGACACGGCTCGGACGCCCGCTGGGCGCGGTCATGGTGGGCGACGGCGACAACCTGCCTCGGTACCGCGCGCAAGTGAGGCGGCTCGGGCTTGACGGCAATGTGCGTTTCCTGCCGCCGATGCCGGCCAGGGATGCCTTTGCGCTGGGCGCGCTGGTCGTCGTTCCTTCGCGCGCCGAAGCATTGCCGTATGTCGTGCTCGAGACGCTGGCGGCGGGAAAACCGATGATCGCCACGGCCGTTGGCGGCATACCGGAGATCTTCGGCGCCGATTCCCCTGCCCTGATCAGACCTGATCCGTTGCAGCTTGCCGACAAGATCGCCGAAGCGCTGGCCGATCCCGCCGCCTATCGAAAACTGATGCCCGATCGCGCCGATCTGGAGGCACGCTTCGGAGCCGATGTCATGGCTGCCGAGATCGAGAAAGCGTATTTCGCGGCGCTGGCCAAATAAACCACCGGCCCAAGCCCTTCCAAAGCCACGCGTTGTTTCAAGGGTTTCTTAGCTCTCTTTTGCTATTGCCTGGGGGAAGCTTGCGGAAATCCCATGAACGAGATCGATCCCGTGCACCGCTTTTCGGCAGAGGCTGTGCGCAAACTCGACACCCCGACCGATGGCGGCATGCCGGGCGGCATGAATGATGTCGCCCGTCAGGTCGCCTCGCAATACCGGCGCGATACGATGTCGCCGATCATGGTCAGCGGCGTCCTGCGGATGGTCGAGTTCGCAGTGCTGTTCCTTTCCGGCCTCGGCGTCTATTTCTACTTTGTCGGCTTCTTCAACTATTTCGCCTGGCAATATCCGCTGACGATCGCCGCCGCGTCGTTCCTTGCAGTGGTGCTGCTCGACGTCACCGATTGCTACCAGATCGTCTCGCTCATGCGGCCGATCGCCAATTTTGGACGTTTGCTGCTGGTCTGGGCCGGCACGTTCGCCCTCATGGCGCTGACGGCATTCGTGATGAAGATATCTGAAAACTATTCACGATTGCTGTTCGGCACCTGGTTCGCCGTCGGTTTCATTCTCATCTTCGGCCTGCGGCTGGTGATGTCGAAGCTGATCCGGCGCTGGGCGCGCGACGGCCACATGGAGCGGCGCGCCGTCATCGTCGGCGGCGGCAAGGCAGCGGAGGTCCTGATCCGCTCGGTCGAGAGGCAGCCCTACAACGACATCCGCATTTGCGGCATTTTCGACGATCGCAGCGACAAACGCTCGCCGCCTATCGTCGCCGGCTATCCCAAGCTCGGCACGATCTCGGAGCTGATCGAATTCGCCCGCATCGCCCGCATCGACATGCTGATCGTGTCGCTGCCGCTGACCGCCGAATCGCGCGTGCTGCAATTGCTGAAGAAACTGTGGGTGCTGCCGGTCGACATCCGGCTGTCGGCGCATTCGAACGCGCTGCAGTTTCGTCCACGCGCCTATTCCTACATCGGCTCGGTGCCGATGCTCGACATCTTCGACAAGCCGATCAACGACTGGGATTCGGTGGCCAAGCGCGCCTTCGACATCGTTTTCAGCCTGATCGGCATCGTCGTGTTCTCACCGGTGATGGCGGCGACCGCTATCGCCATCAAGCTCGACAGCATGGGACCGGTGCTGTTTCGCCAGAAGCGGCATGGTTTCAACAATGAGGTGATCGAAGTCTACAAATTCCGCTCGATGTATGCCGACCGGTCGGACCCGACCGCCAGACAGACGGTCACCAAGAACGACCCGCGCGTTACCCGCGTCGGCCGCTTCATCCGCAAGACCTCGATCGACGAGCTGCCGCAGTTCTTCAATTCGCTCTTGGGTTCGCTGTCGCTGGTCGGCCCGCGGCCGCACGCGATTGCCGCGCAGTCGCACAACCTGCTCTACAACGAAGTGGTCGACGGCTATTTCGCGCGCCACAAGGTCAAGCCCGGCGTTACCGGCTGGGCGCAGATCAATGGCTGGCGCGGCGAGATGGACACCAACGAGAAGATCCGCATGCGGACGGAATACGACCTCTATTATATCGAGAACTGGTCGATGCTGTTCGACCTGCGGATCCTGTTCCTGACGCCGATTCGGCTGCTCAACACGGAAAACGCCTATTGAGCGCGGTCACCCATGACCTGCCGCGCGCGGCGGTCAATGCGAAGCTGATCGCGCTGATTTCCTCGGGCGCGGTCGGGCTCGGCATCCTGCTTTCCGGCTTCGTCATCAGCGAGCCGGCTCCTTACGAGATCTACATGGCCGGCCTGATCGCCATCTGGGCGCTTTTCGGTTTGAGGATTTCGCACGCGGCCGCGCCGCTGCTGGTGCTTCTGGTGACGATGAATATCGGCGGCATGATCGCCATGACGCAGATGTCAGACCTCGCCAACACGCCGCTCTACCTTGCAGTGTCGCTGTTTCTCGCCTTCAGCGCGGTCTTCTTCGCATCGGTCACCGCCACGCAGCCGAGCCTCTACCGGCTGATCTTCATTGCCTATGTCGTATCCGCGGTGATGACTTCGCTGCTCGGCATAGCAGGGTATTTCCATGCCTTCCCGGGCGCGGAGATGTTCACCAAATACGACCGCGCCGCAGGCGCCTTCCAGGACCCGAACGTGTTCGGGCCGTTCCTGGTGCTGCCCGGCATCTATCTGCTCTATCTGCTGCTGACCGGGCCGGTCTCGCGCATGCCGCTGCTGGCGGTGCCGCTGCTCATCATCACATCAGGCATCTTCTTCTCCTTCTCGCGCGGCGCCTGGGGCATGTTTGCCGTCTCTGCCGTTCTGCTTACCGGCTGCCTGTTCCTGCAGAGCAACAGCGGCATGTTCCGGCTGCGCGTGGTGGTGATGACCATCGCGGCATTGTCGCTGCTGACGATCGCCATGATCGTCATCCTGCAGCTGCCGGGCGTGGCGGAAATGTTCTCCAACCGTGCCCATCTCGAACAGAGCTACGACACCGCCCGCCTCGGCCGCTTCGCCCGCTATGCAATCGGCTTCCAAATGGCGATGGAGCACCCGTTCGGCATCGGGCCTCTGGTGTTCGGCACCATCTTCGGCGAGGACACCCACGACATCTGGCTGAAGATGCTGATGGATTATGGCTGGCTCGGCTTCGTATCGTTCCTGACGCTTGTCCTCTGGACGATATGTGCCGGATTCCGCATCCTGCTGCGCGACCGGCCATGGCAGCCCTATCTCCTGTGCGCCTATGTCGCCTTCATCGGCAATGTCGGGCTCGGCACCTTCATCGACATCGACCATTGGCGCCACGTCTATCTGCTGCTCGGATTGGTCTGGGGCGCGATCGCGCTGGAACACCGTCATCAGCGGCAATTACGGCTGGCGATGCCGAAAGCTTCACCTGACCGCGGAGCGCTATCGGCTCGATAGTCGCCGCCGCCGACAGGCAGCGCGCGCTACCGCTGTCGCACGATCATGGCCGGCGAAATTCGACGCGATGACAGGCCCGATTATCGTTTTGCGGCATCGCTGTCGGCCGCGGCGCGAGACAGGAACATCTGCGTCGTCTCGGCGAGATGGCTCTTGAGCCAATCCGCCATCGCCTCCTCTTCGCGCAGATTCTGCTCAGACACACGCGCCACCTCGGCCTCCCCTTCGGCGTTGGCCGCGGCGATGAGCATCGTGTAGGAGGCAATCTCCATATGCTCGAAAGTATAGCTGGCGAGCGAGCCCTTCATCACCTCGTCGCCGGCAAACACGCCGCTGATCGACTGGGCCATGGCGGTGAGCTTGCCGCCTGCGTCTTTCATCGCGGAGGATCCCTCTCCGATCCGGTCAAGACAGCTTTTGAGGCGCGAGGCCTGCTGCCGCGTCTCGTCGAGATGCTGACGGATGCGGTCGCCGAGTTCCGGATAGCTTTCGAGGCGTGACAGTTGCCCGGAGAGCATCGTCTCGGCCTGCTCCTCCATGGCGTGAGCGTCTCTCAGCCACTGTATCAACCAGTCGCGCGATTGTGTCATGAAGGTCTCCCTTGGGTTGCTCGCCCAAACCGCGAGTGGAGAGCATTGTTCCGCCCGGACTATGGCAGGTTCGGCCAGAGGCGCGGCCGACGCGCGGATTGGCCGCCGACGCGACGGTCACTTCTTGCTCTGGCCCGAGGCATCGGCCAATGCCGGGTTCACCAGCTTGCTGCGGACGTCCCGCGCCATTCGCAGATGCTCAAGTACGGCCGGCAGGATATCCGAGGCGAAATGCTGGACATCCGGATCCTGGCCGGAGCCGATCTCCCATTCAAGGAGTTGCACAGTCTTCTGATGCTCGACGATCTGGCCGCTGATGTAAGCCAGATCGAATTCGACGCCTGTAAGCTTTTCCAGCCTGGTACGCATCTCCTCGTGCTCGGCATCCAGCCCAGGCGGAAGCGGCATCTTGGCCGCTTCGGCGAGCGACTTCAGCCTGTCGTTCGCCCTCTGGTGGTCGTCAACCATCCTGCGGGCAAAGTCTTTCACCGCGGCATTTTCGGATTTTCCGGCAAGCTCGCCGAAGCGGACCTCGGCCAGACCGCCAGCAGCGGTAAGCTGCGCGAACAGCCGGTCCTGATAGTTGGTTTGGTGAGGCATTGGCTTGCCGGGAGATTCCTTCATCGTGTCCGGCGCCATGCCAGCCGGATTGCCGAACTGGGCGAAGGCGGTGGCGGCAGGCAGAAGCGCAAGCCCCACGACAGTTGCGAGTAGACGCATGCGAACCTCCTCGGGAAGCTTTCTCAGAGCACGAGCAGATAGGCGACCAGCGCGTCCTTTTCCGATTGGTCGAGTTTGGTGCCCAGCACCAGATTGAAGAACTCGACCGTGTCGGCGAGCGTCATCAGGCGGCCGTCATGCAAATAGGGCGGCGTGTCCTTGATGCCGCGCAGCGTGAACGTCTTGATCGGACCGTCGGGAAGCTCGACCATGTCGTTGACGGTCTGTCCTGCCTTGTAGAAACGATCGAGCTTCAGATCGTGCATGTTGTTGTCCATGAAGGACGTCTGGGGATTGTGGCATTGGGAGCAGCGGCCCTTGCCCATGAACACCGCTTCCCCTTTCAATTCCTCTGCTGACGCCAGTGCCGGATCGAGGCGGCCAAACGGATCGAGCTTAGGCGCCGGCGGGAAATCGATGATGTTTTGCATCTGTGCCATCATCGCCACCTGGTTCGGGCGGTCAGGCAGGTTGACGCCCTTGCGGGTGGCACTGACATGATCGCCATTGAAATACGCGGTGCGCTGCTCGAATTCGGTGAAATCCTCCACAGACCGCAATGAGCGCTTCGATCCATGTATCTGCTGGTTGAAGAGGCCGCGCAGACTGGTGGTGTCGAGACGGAAGCGCGCCGCCTGCGGCCTGATGTCGGGTGTCTGATGGAAGGCGGCGTTAGTGTTGAAATTGGAATGGCAATCAAGGCAGGCGACACCCATGCTCTGGCCAGCGACCTTGCGGTCCTCGGTCTGATTGAACTCTTCCTGCGGGAATGGCGTCAGCAGAAGCCGCAAACCCTCCATCTGTACTGGGGTGATGATGCCGTTCATGATCTCGTAGTAATTGCGGATGGTAAGCAGCTCGCCGCGCGAGACATCGCCGAGCTCAGGGTGGGTGGTCAGGAAAATCGGTGGCGGGAATTCGGGCGTCAGGTGATCGGGAAGATCGAAATCGACGTCGAAGCGGCGCAGATCACGGCCTTCCTGGCGGCCGATCTCGCGGATTTCCTTCTCGGGAAACACTTGGCCACCGGCAGCCTGCTTGACATGAGGTAGCGGCAGGAAGCCAGCCGGCAGAAGACCCTGGTCACGAATATCGCCGGGGCTCATCGAGCTTAGCCTGTCCCAGGTCGAGGCACCCGCCAGCTTGACCCTGACGCCACCCTGGACCGGCTTCTTGCCGTCGGTCATCATCACGCCCGGTATCGGACGGTCAGCCAGATCATAACGTTGCTCCAAAAGCTTTTTCTGACGCTCCATCACGCCAGGCTTCTGCGCCTCGTCATCGGCTTTCACCGCGGAAAAGGGCTGGCTCGGCAATGGCCGATAGGTGATGTCAGGAGGCAGCGGATCCGAGAACGCACTCATGCTGGCCGCCGCGACGATGATCGCGCACGGAAGGCCGATATGGAGTTTGCCGGTCATTTCGTCCCTCCTAAGTTCCCCGGACGGTTGCCAAACCGGACCGGGGGCGGTTTGTTCCAAGGCGGGAGTTGGCGAAAGGGAATTTATTTCCGCCACCGGATTGAGCCATCGCCGGGCTCGTCATCTCTGAATGCAGGGCGACATCTTCCCCGCCTCGAACGGCGACGCCACGTTTGGAAAGCAATTCCCGGCCAAGAGGGCCCCGACAGGTGGAGGCATTTACTCTGAAGGAAGCCTTGCTCATGGCATGGTCCACGGAGCGACCCGGGAACGCCCGTGGGACTTCCGGTCAGGTTTGACGCGATTTATCGGCGATGGTTGGTTCTGCTTCCGGAGGCGGTTTTAGCGCTTGCGCGCCAAGCCTCGAATATATATGGCTTTGCGCGGTCCGGAGTGTAGCGCAGCCCGGTAGCGCACTTGACTGGGGGTCAAGGGGTCGTCGGTTCGAATCCGGCCACTCCGACCATTTTAAACAAGGACTTACCCCCAAAGTCCGTCTCATCGATCGCCATCTACCCCTGGCACACATCGACCCATTCGGCGCCGGTGAGATCAGCCATGCGCTGCGGTGCGATCCGCACCGCCGCGTTGGTGGCGCCGGCGGCAGGCACGACCTCTTCGAAACCGCGCAGCGACACGTCGCAATAGACCGGCAGCGGCGCCGGCAGGCCGAACGGGCAGACACCGCCGACCGGATGGCTGGTTGCCTCGATAACCTCAGCGGCCTCCAGCATGCGCGGCTTGCTGCCGAACCGATCCTTGAACTTGCGATTGTCCAGCCTGGCGGTGCCGCTGGTCACGACCAGCATGGTGCGTTCGCCGACGCGAAGGCAGATCGTCTTTGCGATCTGCGCCGGCAACACGCCGTGTGCCTGCGCAGCCAATGCTACGGTCGCCGAATTCGCCTCGGTCACGATCACGTCGATATCGGGCGCCTTGCTGGCGAAAAAGGCACGAACGGATTCCAGGCTCATCGAAACCCCGCGGATCGAAATGACGAAGCAGCAAGCTAGGCCGGCGCGTCCATAAACACGTGCCAAGGGTAAGCAGGCAAGCCTTCAGTCACGGCAAACAGAAAACCCGCCAAGGTCCCCGGCGGGTTTTCGAACATGCATGGCACTGGCGCTACAGCGCGGGGCGGTCTTGCGCGGCCCGCGCCTGCACGGCCGTGCCGAGCAGCGCCTCCTGAGGAAGCCGAAGCGCCGACGCAATACGGCGCAGCTGCGACGGATCGGCCGTCCTGCCGTTCTCGATATCCTCGATTTCGTCGACCGCCAGACCGGTTGTCAGGGAAAGCTCCTCGACACTGTATCCCTTGGTTTCCCGAATCGTTCTGAGGGCGCTATGGCCTTGCCCGGCTTCGCTGGCAACCAGTTCCGGGAGGGGTTCGCGCTTTGCACTGTATGGCATTGGCAACTCCGTTGGCTGAAAGAGTTTGATGAAAATGGTGTTGCCTGAGACGGCGAGAACATGCCCGCTTGCGGGTGATTTGCCAAGTCACAAACTGGCCGTCACAGCATCGTGAACCATGCCTGGCGCACGCCGCTCGCAACCGCTCTCGATCAAGTTCTTTTGAACACCTGATCACCTCGTCGCTCGATGATTTTTACGACCCCGTTCGTTGGTTCAATTGCGCCGGCGCGAAACCCAGGACCGTTGCCGGCGCGGCTGTCATTTTCCTGAAAGGATCGATGCGATGAAATTGCGGACAATCATGATCGTGCTCGGCACGCTTTCCAGCCTTGGCCTTGCTGCAACCAGCGCGCCGGCGGCAGACACGGTGCGGGTGCGCGGCGTCGTGGCCAGTTCCGACCAATCCCAGCTGACGGTGAAAAACCGCCAGGGTGGCATGGATAAGATCAAGCTCGCCGCCGGATGGAAGATATCGGGCGTCGCGGGCGCGTCGGTAAAGGACATCAAGCTCGGCGATTTCCTCGGCATAGCGTCCGTGTCGAAGGCCGATGGCGGCAGCGGCGCGCTCGAGGTCGTGGTGTTTCCCGCAGCCTTGAAAGGCACGGGCGAAGGCGACCGCGCCTGGGACCTCAAGCCCAACAGCCGCATGACCAACGGCACCGTCGCCGACGTGACCGACGTGAATGGCCGCGCGGTGACGCTGACCTATGACAACGGCCAGACAAAGAAGATCTCAATCCCCGACAAGACGCCGGTCGTCACCTTTGCGCCGGCCACGCCGGCCGATCTCAAGCCCGGCGCGCCCGTCGTGGTCACCGCGACGCGCGGCGCCGACGGCACGCTGAGTGCCAACCGCGTCGTGGTCGGCAACAATGGCGTGGTCCCGCCCATGTAAGCCGGTTGCGTCTGCGGCCCCGTACCGAAATTTCTCCCGCTCATCGGCGCTGTGGGCTCAGCCTGTCGGTGGAGCCCACAGCCTTCGCCGCCAGACACATTCCAGAAACAAAATTCTATATTCGGGAAATACTGACGAAAAAAAACGGGAGCGTAATCCCGCTCGCGGCGAACAGGCTGTTGGCCTGATTCAGATTGCCTGCGAAAAAAGGAAGATATCCATGAAGAAGTCCCTCCTCTCGGCCCTCGGGCTTGCAGTTGCACTTGCATTCACCATGCCAATCCTCGGCGCGACCAGCGCTGATGCGGCGCCGATGCACAAGCATCATCGTCATCATCGCAAGCACCATCGCAGCCACCACTACCATCATCACCACCACCACAAGGTTATGGGCAAGAAGGCCTGAGCTTAACCGACTGCCAATGAGAAGACCGGCTTTGGCTTCTTGTTCGAAGCCGGTCTTCTCCTGGTTTCCTCCGGATACGCGCCGTATCAGCGCGATCTCGCAGCGCTACAACGAGCGCCTGCTCTGACGAAAAAACCCCTGTTCGTGCTGCAGACCGACAAGCTGGGGCTATGGCCCTTTTTTCGTGGCACCCACAGGCGCCGCTGTCCTAAACCGGGTGCACTTTCGGGCAACATGAATCGCCCGCGCACCGATCCAGCGGAACCGAGGAATAAAATAAAGGTCAGCGCCGGCTGAACAGCAGACTGGCGACCAGACCAAGCACCACAAAGCCGATCGCTGCGGCCGCCGCCGGATGCTCGCGGGCGGATTTCTCGATCGCCCTGCCCCGCTCGCGGATCGCCGGCAACGCATCGTGCAGACGTTCCGCAAGGTCGGAATACGTGTCAAGCGCCGCGTCGCGACCGTCTTCGTAATAGGCGCCGCCCCGCCTGGACGCAGCCTTCTTCAGGGCCGCCAATTCCCTGGAGAGTGCAGCGACCCGCCTGTCGAGATCGACGTCCGAGAGGGTCGAGAATAATGCCATGATGCGTTTCCTTGTCTGCTCAAGCCTTGTCTTGCTCAAGAAAACGTAACGCATCACCCAAAGGCGGGTTCCCGTTCTTCAGGCGCCGGCCGGTTGCCCGTCAGCGCACTTGGTCGAGGAGGCGCTTGCATTCGAGGAGGTCGAACAAAGCTTCCTGCAACAGCGCGCGATTGTCCCGCGACAGTTTCGAAGCGTCCGGCTGGACCGGGCCTTCCTCGTCGCTCTTGCCAAGACCGAAGAAACGGCGGCTGGGCTTGACCCTCGGCTGGCCAACCAGTTCGTCATCTCCGCCGCGCGGTTGCGCTGCCGCCGTCAACGGCACCTGGTCGGCCTGCTTTCGTTGCGAGATCGCCTCGACGGCGGCCATATCGCCATTGCCGATGGCAACCAGGAAATGGTTGCCGTTTTCGCGCAACAGCTTCTGCACGCCCTTGATGGTGTAGCCCTGGTCGTAGAGCATATGGCGAATGCCCTTGATCAGTTCGACATCCTGCGGCCGGTAGTAGCGGCGGCCGCCGCCGCGTTTCATCGGCTTGATCTGGTTGAAACGCGTTTCCCAGAAGCGCAGCACGTGCTGCGGCAGATCGAGGTCTTCGGCGACCTCGCTGATGGTGCGAAAGGCGTCAGGGCTCTTGTCCATGGGCGAAATCCTCACACTGGAGCATGATCCCGGGACATGGGAACCGGCGTTCGAACGGGATTCCCTCGACAGGAGGGGAGCTCATTCCGGCTGCGCGTAACGATCACGCGGAACACCAATCCGGCCATGTTGCCGAATCGGGTCTCATTTCAGCGGTTTGTGAGGCAATATTCAAGCCCGGCATCATCGCAAGGCCTGTTTTCAACCGTGCATTTGCAGCGAGCCTACTTGCCGCCCTTCGCCTTGCCGCTCTGGTGGGAGCGCAAGATGCGGTTCTTCAGCACGTTCGACGACTTGAAGGTCATCACCCGCCGCGGCAGGATCGGCACCTCTTCGCCGGTCTTGGGATTGCGCCCGATGCGCTCGTTCTTGGAGCGGACGTGGAACGTCGCGAAAGACGACAGTTTCACCGTCTCGCCACGGACGATCGCCTCGCAGATCTCGTCCAGCACCGCCTCGACGAGTTCGGCCGATTCAGTGCGCGACAAACCTACCTTGCGGTAAACGGCTTCGGCAAGGTCGGCGCGCGTAAGTGTCTTTCCCCCCATGCGACCGTCCCATCAGCTCAAACATAAAATCGACACAACAGCGGCAGAGCCTAAGTAATTGATCCGGCAAGGTCAAGGACCGAACCCGACCGTCCGGCACTTACCAGCGAAGCAGAACCGCGCCCCAGGTGAAGCCGCCGCCCATCGCTTCCAGAAGCACAAGGTCGCCCTTTTTGATGCGGCCATCGGCAACAGCCACGGAAAGCGCCAGCGGCACGGAAGCAGCCGAGGTGTTACCGTGCAGATTGACCGTCACCACCACCTTTTCCTCGGCTATCCCGAGCTTCCTGGCGGAAGCGTCAATGATCCGTTTATTGGCCTGATGCGGCACGAACCAGTCGAGGTCGTCGGCGGTGATGCCGGCCTGCGAAAACGTCGCCTCGATGACGTCGGTGATCATGCCTACCGCATGTTTGAAGACCTCGCGGCCTTCCATCCTGAGGTAGCCCACCGTTCCCGTCGTCGAAGGCCCGCCGTCGACAAAGAGCTTGTCCTTGTGCGCGCCGTCGGAGCGCAGGCTCATCGCTAGCACGCCGCGGTCGGCAATACTGCCGCCCCCTTCGCCGGCTTCAAGAACCAGGGCGCCGGCGCCGTCGCCGAACAGTACGCAGGTCGAGCGATCGGTCCAGTCGAGGATGCGCGAAAAGGTTTCCGAGCCGATCACCAGCACGCGCTTGGCCAAGCCGCCGCGAATATAGAGGTCGGCCGTGGTTACCGCATAGACGAAGCCCGAGCATACCGCCTGCAGGTCGAAGGCAAAGCCGTGATGCATGCCGAGCCGGTTCTGGATCTCGACGGCCGTGGCCGGAAAAGTATTGTTGGGCGTCGAGGTCGCCAGCACGATCAGGTCGATGTCTCCGGGCGTCAGGCCGGCATCGGCGAGCGCTGCGCGCGCCGCCGCCTCACCCAGCGAAGCGGTGGTCTCGTCGTCGGCCGCGATATGGCGCTGGCGGATGCCGGTGCGCTGGGCGATCCACTCGTCCGAGGTTTCGACCATGCCTTCAAAGTCGGCATTCTTCATGATGCGGCGGGGCAGCGCGGCGCCCATGCCGCGCACGACTGATCTGATCAAAGTTCTTTCCTATTCCTTTGCGTCGCTGACGACGTCGGATTTCCTAGATGTCTGGGCATGCGGATTGCGCGCATGGAACAAGTCCAGGTCGGCCTCGATGCGGTCGAGCAGATTGTTGCGCACCATATCGTAGCCGAGTTCGATGGCGGCGGCGAAACCATCCGAATCGGCGCCGCCGTGGCTTTTCACCACAATGCCGTTCAGCCCCAGGAAAACGCCGCCATTGGAGCGGCCGACATCCATCTTTTCGCGCAGGCGATCGAACGCGCCCTTGGCGAAGATATAGCCGATCCTGGCCATCAGCGTACGGCTCATCGCCGCCCGCAGGTAGCCGCCAATCTGGCGCACCGTGCCTTCCGCCGTCTTCAGGGCGATGTTGCCGGCGAAGCCTTCGGTGACGACGACGTCGACCACGCCCTTGCCGATATCGTCGCCCTCGACGAAACCGTGATAGTTCATCGAGGCCATATTGGCTTCACGCAGCATGCGCCCAGCCTCCTTGACCTCTTCCTGGCCCTTGATCTCCTCGACGCCGACATTGAGCAGGCCGACACTGGGCCGCGAGACGCCGAAGACCGATCGGGCCATGCCGGTTCCAAGGATGGCAAAATCAATGAGCTGGTGCGCATCCGCGCCAATGGTGGCGCCGACGTCGAGGACCACGCTTTCGCCGCGCAGCGTCGGCCAAAGTGCCGCGATCGCCGGGCGGTCGATGGTGGCCATGGTGCGCAGGCAGAATTTCGACATCGCCATCAGCGCGCCGGTGTTGCCGGCCGAGACGCAGGCGTCCGCCGTACCCGACTTGACCGCCTCGACAGCCTTCCACATCGATGACTTCCAGCGGCCATGGCGCAGTGCCTGGCTCGGCTTGTCGTCCATCCTGACGGCCACCTCGCAGTGGAAGAATTCGCTCACACCGGCCAGCTTGGGAAATTTGGCCAGTTCGGGTCGTACGGCCTCCTCCCGCCCGTAGATGACGAAGCGGACGTCGGGACGGCGGGTCGCGACCGTCATGAGCGCCGGAATGACCACGGCTGGTCCGTGATCGCCGCCCATGGCATCGATGGAAATCCTGATCACGCGGTATTCATCTCACGGTTTTGCTTAGGCGGCGGATCGTTTTAGTGATCGCGAAGGTTCGGCGAAAATAGCGGTTTTGGACATTCGCACAACCGACTTTTCCGTCGCGGGTGAGGTTTTCAGGATTTTCCCAACAGCGATCGCAGTTTCTGCTGAAATTCATTCTCCACCGGTTCGGCCTCGCGGCCGGCATCAAGCGACGCACCCGGCTTGCGCGGATAAGGATCGATGGCCAGTCCGAAGAACTGCTCGGCGAGTGCCCCGACATCGATCGTGTCGCCTGAAAATGTTTCGGGACTGTCAGGTCCATCCGCGTCGAGCAGGATCTCGCCGCCGCCTTCGAATCCCTGTCGTCCAAGCTTGGAATCCTCGGGCAGGAACAGAGCCTCGAATGATTCGTCGATATGCGCCCCGACCGGATCGAGCGTGACGATACAGGCCTGGGTGATGTCGGCCTCGACCCGGCCGCTGACCTTCACGCCATTGCGTTTCCACGGCGTCACCAGGAATTCGGCACGGTAGGCTTCGACCGAGAGCAAGCTGTGCTCTTCGGCGAGTGTCGCGCGCTGGGTGGCGTCGGCCTCGATGACCACCGGCAAGCCCTTCTGCGGCAGGCGGGCGACGTTGGCAAAAAACGATACCGGACTTTGCGGATCGGCGTGCTTCATCGATCTGCCTCCTGGGCGAGCGGAAAGGTCACCGTGCCGGAGACGATCGCCCGGCACGGCTGCGTGGCCAGCCCATTGCGGGCATCGGCGACATAGTCGGACAGTCGTGACGCTTCCGCCCAAGCCGCGGCGTCGGGCCGGACATTGCGTGCAAGGGCGGCGGTGAGCCCATCATGATCATTGCGCTCCAATGCGTCGTCATAGGCGGCGGTGCGGCCATAAAACATCTTCGCCAGCTTTTTCATGCGCTTGGGCACTCCGACATCGCCAATGCCGAGTTCCCGCAGCGAATGGTCGACGTCGAGGAAAAATTCGTCGATCAGCACATGCGCGATCTCCTGCGCCACGCCGTCTTCCCCACGCAGCCGGTGCTGGACCAGGAACATGTGCAGCGACAGCATCTCGAAACGCCCAAGCGGCGTGTCCGGCACATTCCAGTGGGAATAAAATACGGTCTGCCGCGCGGCCGCCACGATTTGTGCGTAAAGCGCGTCGGTGATGGCGCGGTTGGCGTGGCGTTCGCGACCAAAAAGGCGCTGGAACATGGGGATGGTCTCCGGGGACCGTTTGTTGAATTGGCCTTGTTGCATCGGCAAGCAAGCTGGTTTACCGGTTTTGCGGCCCAGCGCAAGTTGCGGCGATATAGTGGAGAATTGTTGTTGCGCGCGCTGAATTTCAAGTCGACCTTCTCTTCCAGGCCCGCTGGCGCGATCTCGCTGCTGGCCATCATTGCGGCGCTTTCGGCCTGCAACAGTTCCAAGATGATCGGTGATCTGAACCCCAGCGAAACGCTGACGCAGGGGTATGTCATCGATCAGCAGGCGATCGATTCGGTGCCGGTCGGCTCAAGCCGCGAGCAGGTGCTGCTCGCGCTCGGCACGCCCTCGACGACGGCGACCTTCGACAATGAAGCCTTTTACTACATCTCGCAGACTCGCAAGCGCTATGTCGCCTTCGACAAGCCGCGGCTGATCGATCAGCATGTGCTGGCGGTTTATTTCGGGGCCGATGGGCGGGTCACCCAGATCGCCAATTACGGCCTGAAGGACGGCAAGATCTTCGACTTCATCTCGCGCACCACGCCGACTGGCGGCAAGGACCAGAACTTCCTCAGCCAGATCATCAACGGCGCCAGCAAGCTGGCGCCCGGCATTCCCGGCGGCGGCACTCCCTGATCTCAGACCCGCCTTCCCCTTGGGGATGGCAGCACCATCTCAGGCGACCAAAAACCCGTGGGAGCGATCCCACGGGTTTTTGTTATCATGGGGCGGGAGAGGCCGGCTCGTCGGCGATGGGCAGACAGCGACGGCAGGACGCGGACGCAGCCGTTGAAATTCGTTTTCCGCCTTCCAAAACCGCCGTCAAATAAAAACCCGCGGGGATTGCTCCCCGCGGGTGTTTTCAATGTCGAGCTTTGCCGCTCAGCCGTGCGCCAGCACCGCCAGCAGCAGGAGCGCCACGATATTGGTGATCTTGATCGCCGGGTTGACCGCCGGGCCGGCCGTGTCCTTGTAGGGATCGCCGACCGTATCGCCGGTCACCGAGGCCTTGTGCGCCTCGGAACCCTTCAGGTGCTTGATGCCGTCCTTGTCGGTGAATCCGTCCTCGAACGACTTCTTGGCGTTGTCCCAGGCGCCGCCGCCCGAAGTCATCGAGATGGCGACGAACAAGCCGTTGACGATGACGCCGAGCAGAGAGGCGCCGAGAGCCGCAAAGGCCGACGCTTTCGAGCCCGAGATCAGCAGCACGCCGAAATAGACGACGAGCGGCGCCAACACCGGCAGCAGCGACGGGATGATCATTTCCCGGATCGCCGCCTTGGTCAGAAGATCTACCGCGCGCGCATAGTTCGGCTTGGACGTGCCGGCCATGATGCCCGGGTCGTCACGGAACTGCTTGCGCACCTCCTCGACGATGGCGCCCGCCGCGCGGCCGACGGCCGTCATGGCGATGCCACCGAACAGATACGGGATCAAGCCGCCGAAGATCAGGCCGGCGACGACGTAGGGGTTGGAAAGATCGAAGGAGACCTCGCCCATGCCCTGGAAGTAGGGATATTTGTCGCCATTGGCGGCAAAGAATTTCAGGTCGTTCGAATAGGCCGCGAACAGCACCAGTGCGCCGAGGCCCGCCGAACCGATGGCATAGCCCTTGGTCACCGCCTTGGTGGTGTTGCCGACCGCGTCGAGCGCGTCGGTGGAGTGGCGCACTTCCTTGGGCAGGCCGGCCATTTCGGCGATGCCGCCGGCATTGTCGGTGACCGGGCCAAAGGCATCGAGCGCGACGATCATGCCGGCAAGGCCGAGCATGGTGGTGACGGCGATCGCCGTGCCGTAAAGGCCGGCGAGCTGATAGGTCGAGATGATGCCGCCGACGATGACGATGGCCGGCAGTGCCGTCGATTCCAGAGAGACCGCAAGGCCCTGGATGACGTTGGTGCCGTGCCCGGTCACCGACGCCTGGGCGATCGAGTTGACCGGACGCTTGTTGGTGCCGGTGTAGTACTCGGTGATCACGACGATGAGACCGGTCACCACGAGGCCGATCAGGCCGCAGATGAACAGGTTCTTGCCGGTGATGACCATGCCGGCGACAGTGCCGACCTCGCCCCAGCCAAGCGTGGCCGAGGTGGCGACGCCCAAGCCCACGATGGACAACAGGCCGGTGACGATCAGCCCCTTGTAGAGCGCGCCCATGATCGAACCGTTGGAGCCGAGCTTGACGAAGAAAGTACCGACGATCGAGGTCAGGATGCAGGCGCCGCAGATAGCGAGCGGATAGAGCATCGCGGCACTCAGAACCGCGGTGCCGCCAAAGAAGATGGCGCCCAGCACCATGGTGGCGACGACTGTCACCGCATAGGTCTCGAACAGGTCGGCCGCCATACCGGCGCAGTCGCCGACATTGTCGCCGACATTGTCGGCAATGGTGGCGGGGTTGCGCGGATCATCCTCGGGAATACCAGCTTCGACCTTGCCGACCAGATCGCCGCCGACATCGGCACCCTTGGTGAAGATGCCGCCGCCGAGACGGGCGAAGATCGAGATCAGCGAGGCGCCGAAGCCGAGCGAAACCAGCGAGTCGATGACGATACGGTCATTGGGCTGAAGCCCCATGAAATGGGTGAGGATCAGGTAGTAGATCGACACGCCAAGCAGGGCAAGGCCGGCAACAAGCATGCCGGTGATGGCGCCCGACTTGAATGCGATGTCGAGGCCGGCGGCAAGGCTGTTGGAAGCGGCCTGTGCCGTGCGAACATTGGCCCGCACCGAAACATGCATGCCGATGAAGCCGGCCGCGCCCGAAAGCACGGCCCCGATCAGGAAGCCGATCGCGGCGGTGATGGACAGCAGCCACCAGGCGAGCAGCAGCACGACCACGCCGACGACGGCGATGGTGGTGTACTGGCGCGCCAGATAGGCTTGCGCGCCCTCACGGATGGCGGCGGAGATTTCCTGCATGCGTGCATTGCCCTGGTCCGACGCGAGGACCGAACGTGTCGCCCAGATGGCGTAAAGGACAGAAAGCAGGCCGCAGGCGATGACGGCGGAAATTATGGTCATGCCGGGTTTTCCTCGATTGCTGGCCCAAAAGAACCCCTCCCTGGGCCGTTGAGACAAAGACGGAATCCCGTGCGCGGAATCCCCCTCTTCGCAGCGGTGTATGCGAAACAGGGCCGCGAACGTCAAGATATTGTTCGGTTTTTGCCCGGCTTTCGCCCAAAAGAGCCAGACGGCGGCAGGTGTCGCCATGCCGCTGCTGCTTTATATCGATTGAAATCACGGATCAGCACTCAGGTTTGGCGCAGATCACCGTCTGGCTGGATGACGAAGATCAGCACCGCCATTATGGTCATGTAGAACATGAATGCCTTCTGCTGGCCGTTCCAGATGCTCGATTGCCACATGGCGAACCACTCGCCGCCCACCACCATAAATCCAAGATACCAGATCAGGAATCCCATCGTCGCGGCGATAACGGCGAATTTCTTGGCATCGTTGAAAACCTCTCCGCTGGCATTGCGCGCTTGCCACAGGTTCCAGGCCGCGATCAGGTAGAGCAGACAGGTCAGCGCCTCGCCGGCGATGATGAGCCAGTAGCCCGTCGTCCATAGCGAGGGGTTGGTGATCGAGCGATACATCAGCGCGTTGCCGGGAAAGGTCGTGTCCATGCTCAGCACGTGCTGGACAAAGGCGAAGTTTGAGCCGTAATCGGTGACGTTGCCGAGAGCGACAAGAAAGGCGAAAGCCGCCAGACAGAGACACATGACGATCTTGGAGAAGCGCAAGGTCATGGCAAGAACTCCTGCTGAAGGATCGGGGCATCGGCCCAATCAATCGCCGAGTCCCGAAGATCGCGCAACTGGCAGGCGGGTGTTGATTACGCTCACGGCCAGCGCAAGACATTATGCCGGCAAGCAAGTCATCGCCGAACCCATCGAGGCGCTCCAGCTCGGCAGCGATTGCGCCGTGGGTGATCTTGTCTCGCTCGTGAAAGCCGGCACACAACACGACTTTGCCGTCATGTGCCGCCGCTGGATCTGCAAAGAGCAAGGCATCGAACTCGAACTGACGCTCGACCACCCTGCCCGTTCAAGTGGACGTTGAAAGATCGGAGCACCGGGACAGAAGCCTACTCGGCCTGGCGCCCCATGCGCCGCGCGGCATAGCGTTCGACCGCCGACAACCCATCATAGATCAGCACGGCCAAGGCGGCGACGATCAGGCCGCCCTGCAAGATGAAAGCGAGATTGTTGGACAAGAGCCCGGCAATGATCACCTCGCCCAATGTCTTCGCTGCAACCGTCGAGCCAATGGTGGCGGTGGCCAGGCTGATAACCACCGACAGCCTTATGCCGCCGAGGATGACCGGCGCGCTGAGCGGCAATTCGACCTTCAGCAGCCTTTGCCAACCGGTCATGCCGGCACCGCGCGCCGCTTCCATGACATTGCCGGGCAACGTCGTCAGGCCGGTCAGCGCGTTCTCGAAGATCGGCAGCAGACCATAGAGGAACAATGCGATCAGCGTCGGCTTCTCGCCGAACCCGACCGCCGGCACGGCAAGCGCCAGCACCGCCACCGGCGGGAAAGTCTGGCCGATATTGACCAGGCTGCGTGACAGCGGCAGGAATTCGGCGCCGGCAGGCCTGGTGACCAGGATGGCGAGCGCGACCGCCACGATGGTGGCGGCGAGCGTGGCGATCAGCACGGTGCGCAGGTGCAGCAGCATCAGCGTCAGCAGGCTACCCTGATTGTAGATCACCGGCGCGCCGTTCTCGGTCAGCGGCTTGAGCAGCGGCTCGAACCAGCCGGGACTGGTGACGAAAGCGACCAGCAGCACCACCAGCGCAAGCCTGAGCAGCAACGGCAGCCAGGCTTTCATGCCGGCCTCGCCGCACGCTTCACCAAGCCGTCGACGGTAACGCGACCGAGCGGCTTGCCGTCGGCATCCTTGACCGGCAGCGCCGGGCGGCCGGACCAGAGAAGTTCGGCCAGCGCGTCGCGCTGGCTGGCGTCGCCAGGAATCGCCTCACCTTCCGCCGCGCCCTTTTCGACTGCGTCGCGCACGCGGCCGAGCGACAGCAGCCGAAACGGTTTTTCGCTGGCGCCGACCAGGGTCTCGACGAAGCCGCTGGCCGGCCTCGCCAGTATCTCCGCCGGCCTGGCATATTGTACCAGCTTGCCGGCATCCATGACGGCGATCTTGTCGCCCATATGCACGGCCTCTTCCATGTCGTGGGTGACGAGGATGATGGTGGTGCCGAAGCGCCTCTGGATCGCAAGAAGGTCTTCCTGCGCCTTGGTGCGGATTATGGGGTCAAGCGCGCCGAACGGCTCGTCCATCAACAGCACGTTGGGTTCGGCCGCGAGCGCGCGGGCGACGCCGACGCGCTGTTGCTGGCCGCCGGAGAGCTCGTGCGGATAGCGCGGCCCGTAGGCCTGCGGGTCGAGCTGGTAGAGCGTCATCAGTTCGTCGACACGGGCCTTGATGCGATCCTTGTCCCAGCCAAGCAGCACCGGCACGGTGGCTATGTTCTGCGCCACCGTTCGGTGCGGGAACAGGCCGTGGCCCTGGATGGCGTAGCCGATGCTGCGCCGCAGCTCGTAGCCGGGCACCGAGCGGTTGTCGGCGCCGTCGAGCTTGATGACGCCGGAAGTCGGCTCGACCAGCCGGTTGATCATGCGAAGCAGCGTCGTCTTGCCGGAGCCCGAGGTGCCGACGATGACGCAAAGGGTGCGGGGCTCGATGATCATCGAGACTTCATCGACCACCGTGGTCGCATCGTAGCGCTTGGTAATGCCTTCGATCTCGATCATGCGGGGTCCGCCCTGCGCTTGGTTGAGGTCATTTCGATCACCGCGTCGAGAATGATGGCAGCAGCGAAGGCGAGCGCGACCGTCGGCACGGCGCCAAGCAGCACCAGGTCCATCGCGGTCTGGCCGACGCCCTGGAACACGAACACGCCGAAGCCGCCGCCGCCGATCAGGGCAGCGATGGTGGCGAGGCCGATGTTCTGCACAAGCACGATGCGGATGCCGGTGAGGATCACCGGGAAGGCCAGCGGAAACTCGACGCCGAACAGGCGTTGGCGATCGGTCATGCCCATGCCGCGCGCCGCGTCATTGGCGGCACGCGGCACACCGGCAAGGCCGACCACGGTATTGGCGACGACCGGCAGCAGCGAATAGAGGAACAGCGCCACGAACGCAGGTGCCGTTCCGATGCCGCGGATACCGAGCGCGGCCGCTCCCGGCACATGCGCCGCCACCCAGCCGAGCGGTGCGATCAGCAGGCCGAACAGCGCGATCGAGGGAATGGTCTGGACGATGTTGAGCACGTTGAGCACGCCGGCGCGCAGGCGCTCGACGCGATGACACAGGATGCCAAGCGGCAGGCCCAGTATCACCGCCGCCGCCAGCGAACCAAGCGCCAGCGTGACATGTTTGGCGCCCTCGGCCCAGAAACTGTCGGCACGGTTGAAATATTCCTTGAGGATCGAAAGGCTGTCCCAGGATCCCGATATGAGCAGCAGCCCGATGGCGAGCGCGGCAACGACAAGCACGCCGACACGTGACCAGGGAGACAGGTTCATTCTCGTCAGCACGTCGGCCAGCAGGAGGGTAAAGGCAAAGATCAGCAGCCAAAACCCGGAGGCCGGCGAAACGCGCGCGAAGGTATTGCCTGCCGGGGTCAGGAATGTCCCGGTGACGCCGATCAACAGCGCGAGAGCCGCCAGCGTGATCACGCTGGCGGCAAGGCGCAGGACGAGCGGCGTTTTCAGCAGCGCGACAAGCGCGGCTGCGACAACGATGGCCAAAAGCAGCGGGCCGGCCATTGCCGGAAGTGCCTCTACGATCGAGCGCGCCTGGCCGGGCACGATGCGATTGGCGCGGAACGTGGCGAAGGGTGCTACGAAAGCCGCATAGGCAGCGATCGCAGCGATGACCACGCCGAGCTTGTCGAAGCGGAGGGTCATGGCTGCCCCTCAAAGGGGGAAATCTGCCACGAGGTACACAGTTGGCTGGCGACTGGCGAAAGCCGACGCGATTTCCGATCTCCCCCCTTGCGGGGGAGATGGCCGGCAGGCCAGAGGGGGGTGTGAAGGATCGCCAACTTTCGAGCGTCGGCTTGTTCGAAAACGGTCCTGTCCGAGCGCGCAGCTGTGACGAGTTGAGAGGTCGGCGGGACAGCACCCCCCTCTGTCCTGCCGGACATCTCCCCCGCAAGGGGGGAGATCGGCAGCTTCCAGAGGGGGGCGCCTCGCACCAGCATCACGGTCAGCTAAGCGCTGACTACTTCAAGAACCCATTCTTCTTCAAAAAGTCTTCCGCCACACCCTTGACCGGCTCTCCGCCGACCTGGACGCGGCCGTTGAGTTCCTGCAGCGTGATGAGGTCGAGCTTGGCGAAGACCGGCTTCAACAACGTCTCGATCTCGGGATGCTCCTTCAGCACCGCCTCGCGGATGATCGG
Source organism: Mesorhizobium sp. B2-6-4 (assembly GCF_006441495.1). Classification (NCBI taxonomy): domain Bacteria; kingdom Pseudomonadati; phylum Pseudomonadota; class Alphaproteobacteria; order Hyphomicrobiales; family Phyllobacteriaceae; genus Mesorhizobium; species Mesorhizobium sp. B2-6-4. The sequence goes on along the minus strand of NZ_VFUE01000012.1, from coordinate 171,000 downwards.
CGCCGGCTGGTAGACCGGCTGCACGCCCTTGTCGTCGTCGAGCACGACCAGCCCGGAGGGCGCGATGCCGCCGTCAGTGCCGTAGACCATGGCGGCGTTGGCGCCATTGGTCTGGTTGGCTGCCGCCGCGATGGTCGCGGCCGTGTCGCCGCCGGAGAGCGTGATCAACTGGTCAGGCTTCAACGTGAAGCCGTAGGTGGTCTGGAACGCCGGCAGGGCCGCGGCTGAATTGACGAACTCGGCCGAGGCCGCGAGCACCACCTTGCCGCCGCCGGCGACATATTTGCCGAAATCGGACAGGGTGGCGAGCTTGTTGGTTTCGGCCACCTCCTTGCGCAGTGCGATCGCCCAGGTGTTGTTGGCCGGCGACGGCGACAGCCAGACGATCTTGTTGGCGTCGTAATCGAGCTTCTTGGCCGTCTCATACGCCTTGGCGGCGTCCTTCCAACCCGGGTCGTCGGTCTTCTCGAAGAAGAAGGCGGCATTGCCGGTGTATTCGGGATAGATGTCGATCTCGCCGGCGGTGATCGCCTTGCGCACCACCGGCGTGCCGCCGAGCTGGATGCGGTCAGTGGTCTTGATGTTGTTGGCGTTGAGGACGAGCTGGATGATATTGCCTAGCACGCCGCCCTCGGTGTCGATCTTTGAGGACACAACCACCTGAGCATTCGCCGATGCCGCCGTGATGCCGAGCGCGAGCGCCGCGCCAGCCAGAAGCTTGATTGAAAACATTGTGAAAATCCCTTGCTGTGAACCGGAATTCGGTGCCGCATATGAGCACGGCTCCAACGTCTCGTCGGGGCACACGGTTTCATAACAAGTGGTACAGACGCAATATTTTTGTTCGGAAGGCCAATTGCGACGCGACGCTGGCGATCTGCTGCCATCTGGCGGATAATGCGGTGAGGGTGCGGGTGGCAAACACGGAGAGCGTGTCATGGCCATACACAAAGTCGGTTACCTCATCGGCAGTCTTGCCCGGGAATCCATCAACCGCAAGCTCGCGAAGGCGCTCGTTCAACTTGCCCCTCCCGAACTCGACATGACCGAAATCGCCTTCAAGGATCTGCCACTGTACAGCTACGACTATGACGCCGACTTCCCACCGGCAGCCCGGGATTTCAAAAAGGCGATCGCCTCCGTCCAGGCCGTATTGTTCGTCACCCCGGAGTACAACCGCTCGATCCCTGGAGGATTGAAGAACGCAATCGACTGGGCCAGTCGGCCCTACGGCAAGAATTCGTTCGCGCGCAAACCGTCGGCTGTCATCGGAACATCGCCGGGCGCCATCGCGACCGCCGTCGCCCAACAAAGCCTTCGAAGCGTTCTGAGTTTCTGCAATTCGCCCCAGATGAACGCGCCTGAAGCCTACATACAGTTCACGCCGGGGCTGATCACCGACGACGGCGAGGTGACGGTCGAATCCACTGAGGACTTCCTGCGCAACTACATGGCTGAGTTTCACATGTTCATTGCGCGAGTGCTTCAGGTTCTGCCGCCGGACGCATAGATTCAAATTGGGCGTCAAGCCAGACGCAAGCTCGCAATCCTCAGCGCGCCGAGCGCGACGAAGCATAGCACGGTGACGGGAAAGATCATCCAGTTCAGCATGGTCCAGCCCCAGGCATTGTAGACCATGCCCGACATCAGCGAGGCGCAGGCCACGGAGCCGAACAGGACGAAGTCGTGGAACCCCTGCACCTTGCCCTTTTCGGAAGGCCGGTAGCTTGCCGCGACCATGGCCGTGGCGCCGATGAAGCCGAAATTCCAGCCGAGGCCGAGCAGGATCAGCGCCGTCCAGAATTGCCATAGCGCCAAGCCGGACAGCGCGACGACCGCACAGCCGATCAGCAGCAGGAGGCCGACAGCGACAATGCGTTCAGCACCGAAGCGATGAATCAGCGATCCGGTGAAGAAGCTCGGCCCGAACATTGCCATGACATGCCACGAAATGCCGAGCGTCGCATCGTCCTCCGACAGGCCGCAGCCGACCATGGCGAGCGGCGCGCCGGTCATGACGAAGCTCATCAGGGCATAGCTGCCGACCGCGCAGAAGAGTGCCGCGACGAAACGCGGCTGCGTGACGATCTCGGCCAAGGGCCGGGCATCGCTGCCGGCAATTTCCGTTCCGCCGGCGGCGGCCCTCGCCGGCAGGCGCAGCAATGACAGGATCGCCGCGCCGACGGCGGCTAGCACCAGGATGGATGCGAACGAACCGGCAAACATCACCGGTGCGAACAACTCGCGGGTGAAGATGACGATCTGCGGTCCGAGAATGGCGGTGATGATGCCGCCCGCCAGCACGAAGGAGATGGCGCGCGCCTTGAACTGCGGCGGCGCATTGTCGGCGGCGGCAAAGCGGAACTGCTGGACGAAGGCGCCACCGACACCGATCACCGTCAGGCCGAAGGCAAACAGCCAAAAACTGCCATGGAAGAGTGCCAGCGTCGCAACCAGACCGCCAAGCGCGGTGACGATCGTACCGGTCACGAAGCCGCCGCGCTGGCCCATGGCGCGGATGATGGCCGCCGCCGGCAGCGCACCGAGTGCCACGCCGAGATTGAAGCCGGTGATCGGCGCCGTCGCCAGCGACTTGTCCGGGCCGAGCAGATATTGACCGGCAAGCGCGCCCATGGAGATGGCGATGGGCGCTGCCGAACCGATGATCGCCTGCGAGGCGGCGAGGATCAACGCGGTGCGCCTCGCCTCCCTGGCCGCCTCGATGGCGACCGCCGTCATGAAGCGTCCTTGCCGCGTCCCTCGCCACGCACCCGACGGGAGACGCGATCGAGCACGGCGTTGACCAGCTTCGGCTCGTCTTCCTCGTAGAAAGCCTTGGCGATATCGACGTATTCGGAAACGATCACCGCCACCGGCACGTCTTCGCGCTTCATCAGTTCGTAGACACCGGCGCGCAGGATTGCGCGCAGTGTCGAATCGAGGCGCGACAGCGGCCAGTCATCGGTCAGCGCCTGGCGGATAACCGGATCGATGGTTTTCTGGTCCTCGACGACACCGGTGAGGATGGCGCGGAACCATTGGGCATCCGCCTCGCGGTAAAGCGCGCCATCGACTTCCTTGCCAAGGCGAAACGCTTCGTATTCGGCAGTGATCTCGAAGACGCCGCTGCCGGCGACATCCATCTGATAGAGGGCCTGCACGGCGGCAAGCCGCGCCGCGCCGCGCTTGTTGGCGTGGCGCACCGTGGGCTGTCCGGGCGAAGCGGGGTCGCTCACGATCGCGCTCCCAGTCGTTCCTTGAGCGCGATCATGGTCAGCGCCGCGCGCGCGGCAAAGCCACCCTTGTCGCCCTCCGAACGCTTGGCTCGCGTCCAGGCCTGCGCGTCGTTTTCCGTGGTCAGGATGCCGTTGCCGATACAGACCGAGTCCTGCACGGACAGGTCCATCAGTGCGCGGCTGGATTCATTGGCGACGATATCGAAGTGATAGGTGTCCCCGCGGACGACGGTGCCAAGCGCGACGAAGCCGTCATAGTTCATGCCGCCTTCCGCCGCGCCGTCCAGCGCGAAGGTAATGACGGCGGGAATTTCGAGCGAACCTGGAACGGTGACGACGTCGTAGGTCGCACCCGCTTCGTCAAGCGCGCTCGTCGCGCCTTCGAGCAGCGCGTCGGCAAGATCGTCGTGGAAGCGTGCCTCGATAACGAGAAGGTGGGCCTTCTTCTTCGGGCGAATGAACGCTTTGCCGTGTTGGGATGTGCCAGCCATAAATGTCTCCGGGATCGCCGGTGACTTAGGCCGAAGCCGGATTGATCGCAAGCACAAGATTGCCTCAGGCTCTCAGTCCAGACAACAATGGCTTCGTGATCTACCAACGGCCTGCATCTATATCGACCAAGGCTTCCCGCGGAGGCGCTCCTGCTGTTTGGAGTTTCTCCTTTCCACCCCAGTCATCTCATTCGAACAGCTCTGCGATGTCGGCCATCGGCCGAAAGAGCTTCATCGACTGATCCGGGAATGGCAGAAAACTTTCGCGTTGGTAGAAACCGCGTGCGTCTTCATCCATGGCATCGACCACAACGGCAAACGAAGCTATCTCGTTCTTGAGGCAACGCGACAGAGCGTCGGCCAGGAGATAGCGGCCGTAGCCCTGTCCCCGATACCGCCGGTCGACGGCAAGACGTCCCAGTAACGTGGCCGGAATGAGTGGGTAGCGGGGCAGCTTGCGAACGGTTTGGGCAGGCCAATCGCCGATAGCTACGGCGGTTGCGGACAGCGTGTAATACCCGGCCACAGTTCCGTCCGGCAAAACAAGAACAAAGGGTGCCGCGATGTTCTTGCGCGCATCCTGCCCAGCCTGCACCCTGAGATACCGATCGAGCGCCTCTACGCCGCTCTCGAAGGATGCCCTGTCGTGCTGGAGACCAAGCACTTCGACCCGAAGAGTACTTCCGGCCGAACTGCTCACCTTCAGGTACCAGTGGCTTGACGATAGCGGCGCACCGTTTCGCGCAGACGATCATTCACGGGTTGCGGATTGATCAAAGCATCGACGAAGGCGCGACTGTCGCGGACGGAAAGATCGAGGCGCTGATGCTCCTCGATGGCTCGGGTGGCTGCTTCTTGGACACTGGTCAGCACAAAATCTGTCACTGTCCGGCCCTGAAGGGCGGCGGCGTGTTCGATAAGACTCTTCTGGTCGGCCGTAATACGTGCCTCCAGGCGTTCGCCACGGACACGGCTGCGAGTTGGGTGAGCATGTGCTGTCATCATCTTTCTCCCGAAGACAGTGTACGGCCAATGGCCGGCAATTTCAAGTGGCTCAAAGCCCCTCTTTCGCCGCTTCCGCCAGGCGCGCCGCATAGCGGGCCATGGTATCGATCTCGAGATTGACGCGGTCGCCGACCTTGCGCTCACCCCAGGTGGTGACGGTCAGCGAATGGTGGATCAGAAGCACGTCGAAGCGGGTGCCTTCCACCTTGTTGACGGTGAGCGAGGTGCCGTCGAGCGCGACGGAGCCTTTCGGCGCGATGAACTTCGCCAGCTCGCGCGACGCTTCCAGCGTGAAGCGCACCGCATCGCCCTCGTCCTTGCGCTCGACGATCTCGGCGGTCCCGTCGACATGGCCCGACACGATGTGGCCGCCAAGCTCGTCGCCGATCTTCAACGCCCGCTCCAGATTGATCCGCGTGCCCGATTTCCAGCCCATCGCCGTCGTCAACCGGAGCGCCTCCTCCCAGGCCTCGACTTCGAACCAGCGCGCGTTCGAGCCGCTGTCGGGCAAGGCCGTCACGGTAAGGCAAACGCCGCCGCATGATATCGAGGCGCCGATGGCGATGGTTTCGGGATCATAGGCGGTGTCGATACGCAATCCCACGCCTTCCCGCAGCGGCTTGACGGCCGCGACGGTACCTATGTCTGTAACAATGCCGGTAAACATCGGTGTTGATCCTAAAAGTCTCTTATCCACTCGGCGTAGCTGTCCTCGCCGAACCGCATCTCGCGCAGTTTGCGAAATCCCGCTGGGACATGGTTGGCATCGATGGGCGATGCAATGCCCCCCTTGCCGATCGCCGCCGGCCCCCGGAACAGCACGATGCGGTCGACCAGGCCTTCCGACAGGAAGGCGCTGGCCACCCTGGCTCCGCCTTCGACCAGCACGCTGGCCATGCCGAGCGCGGCAAGATCCTCGAGCAGTTCCGGCAGCGCCACGCCGCCTTCATGCGTCTCGGTGCCGATGAAACGCACGCCGGCGCGTTCGAGCGTTGCCCGCCGCAGAGGATCCGCTTCCAGACAAGCCGCGACGTAGAGCGGCACCCGGTCGACACCGGATACCAGTTTCGAAGTCTCAGGCAGCCTGATCTGCCTGTCGAGCACAATGCGCGCCGGCGACCGGTTCTCCAGTCCGGGCAAGCGCACCGTCAGCGCCGGGTCGTCCTCCAGCGCCGTGCCAATGCCGATCAGGATGGCATCAGCCTCGGCGCGCATTAGATAGACTTCACGGCGCGCAATGTCGCCTGTGATCGACACCTGCCCAGCCCCTTCCATGCCGATCTTGCCGTCGCTGGAAAGCGCTAGCTTGAGAGTCACTTCCGGCCGTTTCCTAAGCGATCGAATGAGATAGCCGGCCATCTGCTCGGCGGCCTCCGCCGCCAGGACATTCTCCACAACCTCGACGCCCGCGGTGCGCAGGATCGCGTAGCCTTGGCCCGACACGCGCGGATCGGGGTCGCTGGCGGCGCCAACGACGCGCGCGATGCCGGCAGTGACCAGTGCATTAGCGCAAGGCGGCGTGCGGCCGTGATGCGCGCAAGGCTCCAGCGTGACATAGGCGGCGGCGCCGCGCGCCAGTTCGCCCGCTTCGGCGAGCGCCTCGGTCTCGGCATGAGGGCGGCCACCGACAGCGGTGACGCCGGTGCCGACAATCATCGGGCCCAAGCCATCGTCGCGCACGATGAGTGTGCCAACGGAAGGATTGGTTGAGGTCCGGCCCGCATTCCTGCGCGACAGTCTGAGTGCGGCTGCCATGAAACGGCGGTCAAGGGCTGCCTGTTCGGCCTCGCTGCGTCCCGCCATGCTCAGCCGGCGTCCTCTTCGCTCTTGTCCTCGTCGCCCTTCAATTCCCCCAGCAGTTCATGGAAATCCTTGGCCTCGCGGAAATTGCGGTAGACCGAGGCGAAGCGAACATAGGCGACGTCGTCGAGCGACTTCAGCGCTTCCATGACCAGCCGCCCAACCTCGCCCGAGGCCACTTCGGTCTCGCCGGAGCTTTCCAGCTGGCGCACGATGCCGGTCACGGCACGATCGATGCGCTCGGGATCGACATTGCGCTTGCGCACCGCGATCTCGACGGAGCGCAAGAGCTTGTCGCGGTCGAAAGGCACTTTTCGCCCCGACTTCTTGACCACCACGAGGTCGCGCAACTGCACGCGCTCGAAGGTGGTGAAACGGCCGCCGCAATCGGGGCAGACGCGACGCCTGCGGATCGCCGCGCCATCCTCGGCGGGGCGCGAATCCTTCACCTGCGTATCTTCGGACTGGCAATAGGGACAGCGCATTGAGAGCCTTGGGTTCACGAATCTGGTGAGGCGAAAAGGCTTAGAGCCTTTTGCCACGATGGCAAGGCACGCAGACCCTTTCGCGTCAGAGATAGCGAGCCGCGAGACAGATTGCCAGCACCCGCCTTCGCGCGCTTGGCTAGGGTGCAACGTCCTTGGTCGGAAAGCCGCATGATGTGCCGAGGTTGCGGTAGGCTTTAGTGAAGCCGTCCATCGAAATGCTGGCGAAAGCCTCTTTGCCGAAAGCGACATCGAGCGAGGTGACTTTGCGCATGGCTCGCAAGAGCGCGAGACTGGTCTTGGGCTGGTTGTCGACCGTCCAGCTGGGACGGCCGTTGACGGCATCGTTCGAATAGACGGTGGCGGAAACCTTGACGCCAGGATCACCAAAAGTCGCGGCGATCTTCTTGCCAGTGGGCAGGTTCCGGTTGTCGACAATAAGCATGATGGCCGGGTAGGCGTCCGGCGGCATGGCGTCGCCGTTCGAGATCGACAGCGTCAGCGTGCCCGAATTGCCGCTGGCATCGAAAAAGGCAGTCGAAGCGGCGCAGGTCTTGCGCGCATCCTGCCCGGTGTCGAGCGTATCGACGATGGTTGTCCATCTGCCGAAGGTAGCGGTGGCGGGCACTTCAGGGGCGGTCTGCGCAAGGGCAGTCCCGGGCAATGTCAGGGAAACGGCCAGCAAGCCATGGGCGCCAAGGATGGCGGGACGGAAATTACGCATCGTCTGGTCTCCAGTTCGGCGCGTCGATCGATCGGGGGTCGGCGCGCCGCTGGCGGATAAGAGATGACGCGTGGCGCGAGGTCAACCGAGATAAGGGTAGAGCGGGAATCGATCGGTCAGCGCCACGACCTTGGCCTTGACCGCGGCCTCGACCGAGGCATTGCCCTCATCGGAATTGGCGGCCTTGAGGCCATCCAGCACCTCGGCGATCAGCTTGCCTATTTCGCGGAACTCGGCCTGGCCGAAGCCGCGCGTTGTGCCGGCGGGCGTGCCGAGCCGCACGCCGGAGGTGACGAAGGGCTTTTCCGGGTCGAAGGGGATGCCGTTCTTGTTGCAAGTGATGTGGGCGCGCCCAAGCGCTGCCTCGGCGCGCTTGCCGGTGGCATTCTTGGGGCGCAGGTCGACCAGCATCAGGTGGTTGTCGGTGCCGCCTGACACGATGTCGAGGCCAGTCTCCTGTAGGCTGGACGCCAGCGCCTTGGCGTTGGCGGCGACGCTCTCGGCATAAAGCTTGAAGCTCGGCTTCAGCGCCTCGCCGAAGGCAACCGCCTTGGCGGCGATGACATGCATCAGCGGTCCGCCCTGCAGGCCGGGGAACACCGCCGAGTTCATCTTCTTGGCGATCTCCTCGTCGTTGCACAGGATCATGCCGCCGCGCGGGCCGCGCAGCGACTTGTGCGTGGTGGTCGTCACCACATGGGCATGCGGCAGCGGCGAGGGATGCACGCCGCCGGCGACGAGGCCGGCGATGTGGGCCATATCAACCATGAGGAAGGCGCCGACCGCATCGGCGATCTCGCGAAAGCGCTTCCAGTCCCAGATGCGCGAATAGGCGGTGCCGCCGGCCAGGATCAGCTTCGGCTTCGTCTCATGCGCCGTCTTCTCGATGGCGTCCATGTCGAGCAGGTGGTCGTCCTTACGCACGCCGTAGGACACGACCTTGAACCATTTGCCGCTCATGTTGACTGGCGAGCCGTGCGTCAAATGCCCGCCGGAATTGAGGTCGAGGCCCATGAAGGTGTCCCCCGGCTGCAAGAGAGCCAGGAACACCGCCTGGTTCATCTGGCTGCCGGAATTGGGCTGCACGTTGGCGAAGTTGCAGCCGAATAGTTTTTTCGCGCGCTCGATCGCCAGCTCCTCGGCGACGTCCACGAACTGGCAGCCGCCATAGTAGCGCTTGCCCGGATAACCCTCGGCGTATTTGTTGGTCATGATCGAACCCTGCGCTTCGAGCACGGCGCGCGAGACGATGTTCTCAGACGCGATCAGTTCGATCTCGTGGCGCTGGCGTCCGAGTTCGTTGCGGATCGCGCCGAAAATTTCCGGATCGGCATCTTCCAGCGTGGTTTCGAAGAAGGATTCGAATTTGTTCGACGCTGCCGCTGCTGTTGCCATGGCCTGAATTCCTTAGGTCCGGAGGTCGGTTTTGTCTTGCGCATGCCGTTGTCCCAAACCCCTGCACATTTTTGTGTGACAGGATTGGGTTCGCCGCGCCATTAACACAGTTGTTTTCGCCTCGCCACGTTTGCGGCGCGAAATTTGCTGGCCCGATTGCGGCAAGCAGAGCGGCGAACCGTTATTTCCTGTCGCGCCGCTGCTTCAGAAGAGCCTCGGTCAAGGTGATCTCGGAAAACAGCGCCCGCATCGTATGGTCATTGATCTCGCGGCTGAGAAACATGGCGCGTAGCGCGGCGCGCTCGGCTTCTATGCCGGCCGCCCTGAGTTCAAGCTCCAGACGGCTCGCCTCGCGCGCCTCGGCACGCGCTTCGTCGGCCTCGTCGGAGGCGGCGATGCGGCGCCGGTAGCCGGCGACGATGCTGTCGGCAACGGCGAGCCGTGCCTCGACGGCCCCGCCCTCGCCTGCCTCATTGGCGATGCTCTCGATCCTGGCGGTCGCCGCATTGGCTACGCCGACCCGCGCCCGGCGCTCCTCGGCCGCTGCCGGGTCCTCGCCCGGTTCGACCAGCCCGCGAGCGATCTTCGGCAGCGCGAGGCTGGCGATGGCCAGCGAGCAGATGATGACCCCGGCGGCGAGGAAGATCACCACGTCGCGGGCCGGGAACGGCAAGCCGTCCTGCAAGGTGAGCGGCAGCGACAGGATACCGGCCAACGTGATCGCTCCGCGCACGCCGGCGACCGATCCGGCGAGCCGCACGCGCAGGCCGAACGGCTCGGCCTTTCGCTTGCCGAGCCGCGCCGCCATGGCGCCGATCCATATCCACAGGAAACGCAGGCCGATCAGGCAAAGGGTCAGCAGCAGGACTGTCAGCACCGGCTCGATGATCCAGTGCCGGCTGGACAACTCCGGCGGCACCTTACGGATGATATCGGGAAATTGCAGGCCAAGCAGGATGAAGAGCGCGCCGTTGAAGACGAAGGACAGCGTCGACCACAGCGACATCGTCTGCATGCGCGCCGAGACACCGAGAAAGCGGAACATGCCGGAAACTCCGGTCAACAGGCCGGCGGTGACCGCCGCCAGGATGCCCGAGGCGCCGATATGCTCGGCGCCGAGATAGGAGACGAAAGGCACCAGGATCATGACCAGAACCTGCGCCTCCGCCGGCACGCCGCCGATGCGGTTGAGCAGTTGCAGCGCCTTGGCGGCAACGAACAGCGCCGCCATGCCGGCGAGGATGCCGGCAGCCACGGCATAGAGAAAGCTCAGCGAGGCCGCGGCGAAGGAAAAGCTGCCGGTCAATGCCGCCGCCACGGCAAAGCGGAACATGACTAGGCCCGAGGCGTCGTTGAGCAGCGACTCGCCTTCCAATATATGCATCAGCCGCGCCGGAACGATGTTCCTGTCGACTATGGAAGACACCGCCACCGCGTCAGTCGGCGACAGCACCGCGGCGAGCGCGAAAGCGACGACGAGCGGGATGCTGGGCACCAGCCAATGCAAGGCGTAGCCAAATCCGACGATGGTGAAGAAGACCAGTCCGATGGCAAGGTCGAGGATGGGGCCACGCAAGGCGACAAGCTCGCGCTTGGGCGCAGCAAAGGCATCGGCGAACAGAAGCGGCGGAATGAATACGAGCAGGAACAGTTCCGGATCGATCTCGACATGCAGCCCGCGCGCCGGCCAGGCCAGCGCAGCACCCATGGCGATCTGCAGCACCGGCAGCGGCACCCGCACCAGCCGCACCAATGCACCGGAAAGCGCCACCAGGACGAGCACGACGAGGATGAAGACGGCAACTTGCATGGTCCGATTCCGGCAGTTTTGCCGACCATGCGCAATCGCCCGCGCTTCGTCCAGCCGGAGCGCGCCTACGCAGAGTTGGAGGTCAGCGGCGGTGTGAACGGCTTGGCGACGGCGACAGAAAAAGGCCGCTCAAGAGCGGCCTTTTTCCTGAATAATCAATCGCTTAAAGCGACGAAGTGATCTGCAGCTCGTTGTTTCCGTCGAGGCCATATATGTCGTCGCGGAACTGGACGACGCCGGGGCCCGTCGACCAAGCCGAGAGATAGAGGAAATGCACCGGCACCGGGTTGGTGACCTGGACCGGCGTGTTTTCGCCGGTCTTGATGGCAGCCTCGAAATGCTGACGGTCCCAGCCGGGCGTGTCGCGCAGGATCCAAGTGACGAGGTCGCGCACGTTTTGCACGCGTACGCAACCCGAGGAATCGAAGCGCATCATCTTGCCGAACAGGCTCTGCTGCGGCGTATCGTGCATGTAGACGCCGTCCGGGCTCGGGAAATTGATCTTCACCGACGCCATGGCGTTGTCCGAACCGGGATCCTGGCGGAAACGGTACTTGGCCGCGTCGTCGGTCGACCAGTCCACATTCATCGGATCGACTTCGCTGCCATCTGGCGCAAACAGGCGAATATGGCTGTTCTTGAGATAATCGGGGTCCTTGCGCATCAATGGGATGATGTCCTTGCGCACGATCGACACCGGCGCGTTCCAATATGGATTGACGATGATCTCGTTGATCTTGGAATTGACGATCGGTGTCTGGCGATCGATCTTGCCGACGATCGCGGTATGGCGAAGCACGACGCGATCGTTCTCGACCGCCTCGACCTGCGCTGCCGGAATATCGACCAGCACATAACGGCTGCCAAGCGTGCCCGCCTTCTCCTTCAATCGCTGGAGATTGGTTTGCAACTGGCCGAGCCGGATCTGCGCCGAAACGTTCATCGCCGCGTAGGTATATTTGCCCAGCGCTCCGTCGGCCGGCAGGCCGTGGCGCAATTGGAAGCGCTTGACCGCCGAGTCGACATAGGAATCGAAGGCCGTCGAGATGCCGGCGCTCTGCGACAGGTCGCCGGCGACCATCAGGCGCTTGCGCAGCGGCACGACATCGGGATCGTCGACGCCGAGCTGCAGTTTCTTGGTCGCGGGAACCTCGACCCAGCCGCCCTGCCCGACAATGTTCTGGTACTGCGCCACAGCCTGCTCGGTGAAGGCCACGGTCTGCGGGCTGAAGATCGGCAGCGTCGAGGCCACCTTGCCGCCTGCGCTGGCGCGGGCGTCGAACTGATCGTCCCAGTTGCCGCGCGCCGAGGACTTCAGGATGTCCCCGATCACATCCTGCGCGCTGGCGCGGCCGGCAACAACGGCGGCTGCGAGCGCGGAGGCTCCGGAAAGGAAGAAACGGCGGCTGGTTCTCATGGACGTTCCAGACATTTGTAGCAGTTCGAACACTTGCTGCGTTGATCATCGGGCGATCTCGCCCGCACTCTAAAATTGGCAATCTTAACAATTAGCCAACCATGGTCCGCATCACCTCGGTGTAAAAACGCGCAAGGCTACCGCGGCTGCGGGTGAACTCATGGTCTTCACCACAGCATCACTGCCATCTTCGGTTCCATTGGAATATGGCGGCAACGTGGCCTTGGCCCCCAATTTGCTTCGGCCAGCGCAACGAGAAGAAAAGACCGATGCTTTTCGGCACCGGCCCTGACTGGAGGTCGCTGTTGCGGCCGCGCTTCTGTGGCGCGGCTTCTGATTGGGGATGTGGCTTACATCCGGTAAGCGATGGTGTCGTTCCAGAAGCGGTCGAGGCGCTGGAGGGCGCGGTTCATCTGCTTGAATTCGTCGGTGTTGATGCCGCCGACCTGCTCGATCGAGCCGACATGGCGCTCATAGAGACCGGCGACCACGTCCGCCACCTCGTTGCCCTTCGGCGTCAGCGAGACGCGGACCGAACGACGGTCGATGCGCGAGCGCTGGTGGTTGATGAAGCCGAGATCGACAAGCTTCTTGAGATTGTAGGAGACGTTCGAGCCGAGATAGTAGCCCCGCGAGCGCAACTCGCCGGCAGTCAGCTCCGAATTGCCGATGTTGAAGAGCAGCAGCGCCTGGATGGCGTTGATGTCGGAACGGCCATTGCGGTCGAACTCGTCCTTGATCACGTCGAGCAGACGGCGGTGCAGGCGCTCGACCAGTTGGAGCGATTCCATGTAAAGGGAACGGATTGCCTCGCGGCGATCGTCGGAAACGTTGGCGGTCTTTGCCGCCGGACGCGAATTGATCATTGTCTTTGCCTCTCGTTTGTCGCCCTGGTGATTTTTTGTTTTTCACCTTGATCGCGACACTATCGAATACTCATAAAATTCGACTTAAACGCCAAGGCTAACAAGAGCTTACCGGTAATAGGTTTCGCAAGACGCTTAACGAACGGTCACTCGAGCAAGGATAATTAACCTAAAGATTTAGCCAATGATTTCAGGGCGAAATCCGATCCGCCGGATCGCCGGCGGCGCGTGCCGGCTTCAGGTCCGGGGCGACCGCTTCTGCAGATAGATGACGAGGCGGAAAACGACATAGAGCAGCGCCACCCCCGCATGCGAGACGACGATGAGCGGGCGGCGGCCGAAGAGTTCGGGAAAGCCGGCATACATGACGATCTCCGTCGCGGCGCAGATGAACCAAATCACCGGCCCCCAGGAAGCCAGCATCCATAGGCCGGCTGCGGCAAAGGGAAAAAACACGGCGAGCATCACCGCTGTCACCTGCCAGTGGACCGGCATCAGGTCGAAGCGCCACAGCGAGCCGGGATAGAAGCCGATAAGCCTGATCCAGTACAGGATACCGAACAGCAGGCAGTATCCTGATATGATTCGCTGGAACCAGGCGAAGATAACCTCCACCCCTGAAGGCTGAAGCACGACGCGTCTGGACGTCACCTCACTCATAGCGCGAGTTCCCGTTCACCGAGCGAGGCAAAATAGGCATCGACATCCGCGTCGTCGACCGCATCGAGGGTTGCCGGCAGCCATTGCGGCTTGGAACCCTTTTCGATGATGGTGGCGCGTATGCCTTCGTAGAAATCGTGGCCCGCGAGCATCCGGTTGAGGATGCGGAACTCCATCTTCATGCATTGATCCATCGGCAGCGTCAGGCCGGCAGTGATCTGGCGCCAGGCGACACGAAGGCTGGTCGGCGAGCGCGTCAGGATCGTCGCCAGCGTCCTTGCCGCAAACTCATCGCTCCCTGCCGCCTGCTCCAGGCTGCCGATGATATCGGCAAGCGACGCCTGCGCGAAGTGATGGGCGATCGCCTCCAGCACCTGCCTGTCCGTCTCGCGCTTCGCCGGGATGAAGAAGCCGCGCAGCACCGATTCGGGATCGCCGGTGGCGGCGAGCTGGTCGAGAAAGCCAGCCTGGTCCTGCGCCTTGATCGTATGCGTGGCCAGCCCGGACCACAACGCGTCGCCATAGCGGATACGATTGCCGGTCAGCGCCAGGTACATGCCGAAGGAACCTCCAAGATCGGGCAGCAGATGGCTGGCGCCGACATCCGGGAAAAAGCCGATACCCACCTCCGGCATGGCGAACTGCGCATTTTCCGTCATCACCCGGTGCGATCCATGAAAGGAGATGCCGACGCCGCCGCCCATGACGATGCCGTCGATCAGCGCCACATAGGGTTTTTTGAAACGCGCGATCTGGGCGTTCAGCCGATACTCGTCGGCGAAGAACTCGACAGGCGGCTTACCGGCCCGGCCGGCCTCATAGATGTGGAGAATGTCGCCGCCGGCCGAAAACGCCCTACCCTCGGCCTTGACGACGACGACATCGACGCTCCAGTCCCGCTCCCAAGCGTGCAATGCCTTGGCGAGCGCGTTGACCATCCCGTGCGTGACCGCATTGAGTGCCCGCGGCCGCGTCAACGTGACGATGCCGGCCCGGCCCAGATGTTCGAAGCGGATCTCGTCGCCTCCGCCAAAATCCATCGTGAAAGAATCCCTCCCCCGCTCCGCCGGGACTGAAGTGCTAAAGCGTGGGCCATGGCCGCGTCAATGCCGGCATGCCGGCAGCGCGTCTTGGCTCGTGCCGGAGCCTAGTGCTAAAAGAGCCGTTGTCGCCGCAACGCCGGGAACCGCACGGCGACTGCGCAGCTGTAGCGGGTTTCCAATGGGGTGTTGCTCATGGCTGGATTTGCGCGCCTCGTGCCGATGACGATCGGGCTGATCGTCATTTGCCTGGCTTTGCAACCGACCCTGGCGGCAAGCCTCGCCGATCTTTACCAGTCGCAGACCATCGTCAACGGTCGGTACGAGAAGAACCGCCAGGCCGGCTTCAAACGTTGCCTCGACGCGGTTCTGGTCCGGGTTTCCGGCGACCAGCGCCTGCCGGCGAAACCGGAGATGGCGGCGCTGCGCGACAAGGCCGGCAGCTTCGTGACGGCCTTTCGCTACCGCGATCGCATGGAAGGCATTCCCAACCATGACGATCAGGGCACGTATGATCGGCCTCACAACCTCTACTGCCAGTACAGCCCGGCGATGATCGATCCGGTGCTGGCTTCGCTCGGCAGCAGGCCATGGCTGACCGAAAGGCCACGGCTGGCGGTGTTCTTGTCGACCGAGCGCGGCGTCAGGCATTTCGCGCTCGATGCCGATGACGAGCGCGGCGTGCTGATGCGCGAGTCGTTCGGCAATGCCGCCGCGCCGATCGCCATGCAGGTAACCTTCCCCACGGCAGCGCTGCTGTCGAAGGCGGGGCTGGACGACAGGATCATGCGCGACGCCGACATGGCGAAGCTGGACACGGTTGCGAAAATGGCCGGCGCCGACCAAGCGCTTTCCGGCAGCATCGTCTGGAGCGACAAGGAGTTGGGCTGGATCGCCGACTGGCGGCTGGGGAAGGCCGGCAAGACCTACGCCTGGCAAGTGCGCGGCGTCGGCTTCGACGAGGCGTTCCGTGTCGGCATGCGCGGTGCGGCGCAGATCCTTTCGGGCAACGGGAAACCCGAATAAGGACCCGACCGGATTGCTGGCACAAACGTGTCGCATTGGTCAGCACCACGGGTGCGTGATAAAAGCCGGCCAAACGAGAGTTTTGGCGATGAACAGATTCACCCCCGCAAAACCTGCCGGCGCGCGCAGCGTCGACGACATCACCGGCAGCCGCCGCTTGCGACGCATGCGCAAGGCCGACTGGTCGCGGCGCCTGGTGCAGGAGAACAAGCTTTCCGTCGACGACCTGATCTGGCCGATCTTCGTCGTCGACGGCAGACAAGTGCGCGAGCCGATCGCCGCCATGCCGGGCGTCTTCCGCCTGTCGATCGACCTTGCCGTCAAGGAGGCCGAACGCGCGGCGAAGCTAGGGATCCCCGCGCTTGCCACCTTTCCCAATGTGGACATTTCGCTGCGCGACGAGACCGGCTCGCATATCCTCGATCCCGACAACGTCATCAACCGCGCCACGCGCGCGATCAAGGACGCGGTGCCTGAGATCGGCGTCATCACCGACGCCGCGCTCGACCCGTTCACCAGCCATGGTCATGACGGCATTCTGCGCGACGGTCTCATCGTCAATGACGAGACGGTGGAACAGGTGACCGCGGCGGCCGTCATACAAGCAGCGGCCGGCGCCGACATCATCGCGCCGTCCGACATGATGGACGGCCGCATCGGAGCGATCCGCGACGCGCTCGACGCAAACGGTTTTCAGGACGTGGCGATCATGTCCTATGCGACGAAATTCGCCTCCGCCTTCTACGGGCCGTACCGCGAGGCGGTCGGCACGGCCGGCCTGCTCAAGGGCGACAAGAAGACCTATTACATCGACCACGCCAATTCCGACGAAGCGGTGCGCGAAGCCGAGCAGGACCTGGCCGAAGGCGCGGACATGCTGATGGTCAAGCCCGGCCTGCCCTATCTCGATATCATCCGCAGGCTGAAGGACGAATTTGCGATGCCGACCTTCGCCTACCAGGTGTCGGGCGAATATTCGATGATCAAGGCGGCGGGCGCCAATGGCTGGATCGACGGCGAAAAGGTCATGCTGGAATCGCTTCTTGCCTTCAAACGCGCCGGCTGCGACGGCATTTTGACCTATTTCGCCCCTGAGGTGGCGGAGATGCTGAGAGCATAGTTTCCCCAGCGCCTTCAAACCATATGCTCTTCATGGACCCACCGGCAAATGAGCCGGTATAGCGGCTGTCTCGGCAACCGCCATTTTGGCATCCGCACCAACCATCAGGCAACACTCTGGACATCGCATAGGCGAAGTACGGATATGCATCTTTTCGATCGCGGAAAATACTACTTGCAATTTGCAATCGGTTTGCTAGAAAGTAACTGCTTGCAAAATACAACTGGTCTGAGGAGGCTTTCCATGTCCAGACTTCGCGTCAACGCATTCACCTTGTCGCTCGACGGTTACGGCGCCGGTCCCGACCAGGATTTGAAAAACCCGCTCGGCGTCGGTGGGGAAGCCCTGCACAAATGGATGATCGGTACCCGCACCTTCCGCAAGATGGTGCTCGGAGACGATGGCGGCACAACCGATATCAACGAGGCGTTCGCGGCGCGCAGCTTCGAGAATGTCGGCGCCTGGATCCTCGGCCGCAACATGTTCGGGCCGATCCGCGGCGAATGGCCTGACGAAAACTGGAAGGGCTGGTGGGGCGACAACCCGCCCTATCATGTGCCGGTCTTCGTGCTGACCCACCATGCGCGCGAGCCGATCGTCATGGAGGGCGGCACGACCTTTTACTTCATTACGGATGGCATCCATTCGGCGCTCGAGCAGGCAAGGGCAGCGGCCAATGGCAGCGATGTGCGGGTCGGCGGCGGCGTCGCCACCATCCGGCAGTACCTCCAGGAGAGGCTCATCGACGAGATGCATCTGGCGATCTCGCCGGTGCTGCTCGGCTCCGGCGAGCACCTCTTCGCCGATCTCGACATGGTCAAGCTTGGCTACCGCTGTACCGAACAGACCGCGACGCCCGACGCCACACATGTGGTTATCGAGCGAGCCTAGCCTGACGCGGGTGCCGCTCTCGAGCGACACCCGCTCGCCTCACTCAATACTTCTCCGGCACGTAAAGCTCGCGCGGCAGCACCTGGCGCTCGTATTCGGGATTGAAGACGCGCTCGGGCAGCGTGATCTCCTCGTGCGGCACCTCTTCGTAGGGAACCTGCTGCAAGAGGTGGTCGATGCAGTTCAGCCGGGCGCGCTTCTTGTCGTTGCCCTCGACGATGAACCAGGGCGCCTCCGGAATGTTGGTACGGGCGAAGGTCTCTTCCTTGGCCTTGGTGTACTGTTCCCAGCGCACCCGCGACTGCAGGTCCATCGGCGACAGCTTCCACTGCTTCATCGGATCGTGGATGCGCATCAGGAAGCGCATCTGTTGTTCCTCGTCGGTGATCGAGAACCAGTATTTGACCAGCGTGATGCCCGAACGGACCAGCATGCGCTCGAACTCCGGCACGTCACGGAAGAATTCCTCCACCTGATCGGCCCCGGCGAAACCCATCACCCGCTCGACGCCGGAGCGGTTGTACCAGGAGCGGTCGAACAGAACGATCTCGCCGCCGGCCGGCAGGTGCGGCACATAACGCTGGAAATACCATTGCGACGTCTCTCGCTCGGTCGGTGCCGGAAGCGCCACGACGCGGCAGATGCGCGGGTTGAGCCGCTGGGTGATGCGCTTGATGACGCCGCCCTTGCCAGCCGAATCGCGGCCTTCGAAGATCACCACAAGCTTCTTCTTGTGGTAGGCGACCCAGGATTGCAGCTTGATCAGCTCGGATTGCAGCCCGATCAGGTCGCGAAAATACTGCATGCGGTCGATAGAAGGCGGATGCGCGTTCTTGTAGATCCTGGCGATCTCCAGCGACAGCGCCGGTTCCGACATCTCCAGTTCATAGTCCTCGTCGAGCGTGTCGGCGAGTTCGGCTTCCAGCCAGTCCCGGGCGCCGGACTTGGGTATGGATTCATTCATCTGGTGTTCCTCCATCTGCAAGCTGCCGCCTCCGGCAACGACCGGGCGCACTGGGTCGCGTCCTGACGGCGGCGCGCAACGCCCTGATCGACTGAGTATAGGCCGGCAATGACGGTTTTATTGCAGGGGCACGCCACGGCCGCTCATCGGTGTGCTGGGGCCGGAGGGCGACAAGCCGCACGGATTGTCCTACAAATCCAGCAACCTGATCGGGCCATTCTTCTCAATCGCGAGGACTGACATGGAATACCGCACTCTCGGCCGTTCCGGCCTGAAGGTTTCGGCGCTGACGATGGGCACCATGACCTTTGGCGGCGCCGGCCCGTTCGCGGCTGTGGGCAACAGCGATCTCGCCGAGGCGAAGCGCATGATCGATCTGTGCATCGATGCCGGCATCAATCTCATCGACACGGCCAATGTCTATTCGGACGGCCTGTCGGAGGAGATCATCGGCGAGGCACTCGGCGGCAAGCGCAGGAACGACGTGCTGATCGCCTCGAAGGCGCGCATGCGCATCGGCGACGGTCCCAATGACGAAGGCCTGTCGCGCCATCATTTGATCCGCGAATGCGAGAAAAGCCTTAAGCGGCTCAAGACCGACGTCATCGACATCTATTTCCTGCACGAATGGGACGGCGTGACGCCACTCGAAGAGACCATCGCCGCGCTCGACACGCTGGTCGGCCAGGGGAAGATCCGCTATGTCGGCTGCTCCAACTATTCCGGCTGGCAGGTGATGAAGGCGCTCTCCATCAGCGACACCCGCCATCAGCCGCGCTTCGTCACCCAGCAGATCCACTACACGCTCGAAGCACGCGAAGCCGAATACGAGCTGCTGCCGATCTCGGTCGACCAGGGATTGGGCGTGCTGGTGTGGAGCCCGCTGGCGGGCGGCCTGCTGTCGGGCAAGTATCACCGTGACAGCCCGACCGCGCGCCAGGTCGCCGGCTGGTCCGAACCGCCGATCCGCGACGAGGACCGGCTGTGGCGGATCGTCGATGTGCTGGTCGAAATCGGCAAGGCCCGCGGTGTGTCCGCCGCACAGGTGGCGCTTGCCTGGCTGCTTGGCCGGCCGGCTATCAGCTCGCTTGTGATCGGCGGGCGCAACGAGGCCCAGTTCAGGGACAATATCGCGGCGGCCAGCCTGACGCTGGCCGGCGAGGAACGTGATCGCCTCGACGCGGTCAGCCGCCCGCCCCTGCTCTATCCCTATTGGCATCAGCAGCTGACGGCAAAGGAGCGTTTCGGCGCCGCCGACCTTGTGATCGACCGAAGCAGCTTATAGGAACCCTGGTGCCGGCTCCGAGACGTCGGAAGGCGAACGACGCGTAGTCAGCCCACAAGAACAGCAAAAAAGGAGCCGCTATGGCACGAGCACCAAATTACGATCAGGAACGCAAGGAACGCGATCGCCAGAAGGCGGCCAAGAAGGCCGAAAAGCTGGCGGCCAAGGCTGCGGCGCGGGAGCGTCAGAAACCCGAGACTGACGCCGAGACTGAAACAGAGGAGTGACGGCGCGCGGCGGCAATCCGGCCTGGATCAGGCCGGCGCCTTGTCGCTGACGAAGACGTCCACTTCACGCGCCGCCGCGATAAAGGCGCGCCTTGCGTTCATGGCCGGCTTGTCGCCGGCCAGCGCATCGTGGCAGGCCTGCAGCGCCGCGCGATGCTTGGGAGTGCGCTTGCCGGGCCAGCTGTTCATGAGATAGTCGGAAGCCTCGCGGGCCGAGCGTAAGAGCTGTGTACTTCCCGCCGTGACTGATTTGACGGTCACGGGTACTTCAAATCGGTTGTTTTCCATCGCCCGGTCCTACGCCATCGGCGTCCGCGAAGCGAGGCCGAAAGTGGGGCTCGGGGCCGGTGGTCCTTTTTTCGGCGGCGAGTGGCCTGCCCTGCAGGCCGCATTATGCCGCCACGACGGCAAATCCCCTGGCGCGAAGGCCGCGGCGATCATTGGCCAGCGACGTCAACAGACGGTCGCGACTGCCCACGATATGCTGCGAGAGCAAGCGCGCGGCTTCCTGTGCATCGCCGCTCCGCACGGCGGCCAGGATGGCATGATGTTCGGCCCAGGCGCGGCCAAGGGCCGCTCCATCGCGTACCTCCAGCCAACGGGCGCGCGAAAGCCTGGTCATCGCGTCGCGGACGGCCCGAAACAGGAATTCATTGCCGGACAGTCGCGCCAGCTCGATGTGGAAATCCATGCCGACGCGATGCCATTCCTCGCGCGGAGTGTCGTCGTCGCAGGAGACGAGCATAGCCTCGATGACATCGACGGCACTTCTGTCGGCAAGCCCGCATGTCAGCCGCAAGGCCGCGACCTCGACCGCTTCGCGGTAGACCGCGATCTGCTCGAGTTCGGCCAGGTTGATGGGCGAGACCGTCCAGCCGCGCCCGTCCCTGCCGACCAGCCCTTCGGTTTCGAGCCGCAGCAGCGCAGCCCTGACCGGCGTGCGCGAGGCGCCGAAGCGGCTTTCGATCCAGCGCTCGGTGAGTTTCTCACCCGGGCCGATCTCAAGTCCAAGGATCATCTCGCGGAGCTGCCGTTCGACGTTGTGCATCTGCGACATCGTTGTTGCCTTTTCACGTGCCCGCATTGACAGCGGTCGGGCTGTGGGTCCATGACGGATACCGACTTGGTATCCCAAAATGGTATCCACAACAATCCCTGGCACACGCAGGCACGGCATGACGCAGAACGATACGGAACAGGGCGGCTACAATATCCACTGGCGGCGCAATCTCGCCGTCTGCTTCGCGGGTTCGTTCAGCACGCTCATCGCCATGACCCTGCTCTTGCCGTTCCTGCCGCTCTATGTCGAGCAACTGGGCGTCGAGGGCCATGCGGCGATCGTGCAATGGTCGGGCATCGCCTATGGGGCGACCTTCTTCGCGGCGGCGCTCGTTGCGCCGTTATGGGGACGGCTCGGCGACCGCTACGGCCGCAAGCTGATGCTGGTGCGCGCCTCCTTCGGCATGGCGATCTGCATGTCGCTGACCGGAATGGTCGAGACGGTCTGGCAATTGGTGCTGCTGCGCCTGCTGATCGGCTTTGCCGGCGGCTATTCCTCCGGCTCGACCATATTGGTGGCCATGCAGACGCCGAAGGACCGCTCCGGCTGGGCGCTCGGTGTCTTGTCCGCTGGCATCACGGCAGGTTCGCTGGTCGGCCCCTTGCTCGGCGGCGCGCTGCCGCCGGTAATCGGCATCCGCGCGACCTTTCTGTTGTCCGGCGGCGTCATCTTCCTTGCCTTTCTGGCGACGACATTCCTGATCAAGGAGAACCAGCGCCCGCAAGCAAGCAAAGCCGCGACGGCGGCAAAGCCGAAGAGCGGCTGGTCGCAAATTGCCGACAAGCGTCCGGTCGTGGCCATGCTGACGACCGGCATGCTGCTGGCCTTCGCCACCATGTCGATCGAGCCGATCATCACCGTCTATGTGCAGCAGCTGATCGAGGACCAGAGCCGGGTGACGCTCGTTGCCGGCGTGGTGATGTCGGCGGCCGCCCTTGGCGCAATCCTGTCGGCGTCATGGCTTGGCAGGCTCGCCGACCGCGTCGGTCACTGGAACGTCGTCGTCGGCGCGCTGGCCGTGTCGGCGCTGCTGCTCATTCCGCAGGCCTTCGTCACCGACGGCTGGCAACTGATCGGGCTGCGCTTCCTGATGGGCCTGGCGCTCGGCGGTTTGCTGCCTTGCATCACCAGCGTCATCCGCCACAACATTCCCGACGGCGTCGGCGGCAACGTGCTCGGTCTTTCGATCTCGGCCCAATATGTCGGCCAGGTCGCCGGACCGCTTGCCGGCGGTTTCGTCGGCGGCCATTTCGGCATGCGGGCGGTGTTTCTCGGCACGTCGGTGCTGATGGCGCTCGGCGCGGTCTACAACTGGATTGTCCAGGCGCGGCGGACGCGGAATATGTTGATGGAAGCGGGCAAGCCCTGACGAACTGCCCAGCCGATCAACCGAAGGAGCGTCGACATGAACCTGACCGAAACGACCGGCAGCCGTCTGCTTGTGCTCGCCGCCGGCATCGTGGGCGCGGCCGGCGTGGCGCTGTCGGCGGCCGCCGCACATCTCGGCGGCGCCTTCACCGGTACGGCGGCATCGTTCCTGCTGATGCACGCACCGGTGTTTCTCGCCGTCGGTCTCCTCGACGCGAATCGCCCGCTGCGGTTAGCCAGCCTGGTGCTGCTCGTCGGGCTCGTGCTTTTCACGGGCGATCTTCT
This sequence comes from Mesorhizobium sp. B2-6-4, assembly GCF_006441495.1. NCBI lineage: Bacteria > Pseudomonadati > Pseudomonadota > Alphaproteobacteria > Hyphomicrobiales > Phyllobacteriaceae > Mesorhizobium > Mesorhizobium sp. B2-6-4. The sequence continues at coordinate 147,845 of NZ_VFUE01000012.1, read as the reverse complement.
CGCCCGCGATTTTCTCGGATCGAGGCTGTTTCCGATGTCGGCGCCGATCGGAGGCACCCTGCTCATCGCAGGCTGGCTGACCATAGCTGTCTCCGCCGTGGTGCGTCGGCGACCCTGAGATGCGCGGCCGGTTTCAATCCCGGCGACGTTCAAGTCGGATCCAAAGATCGCGGTTGCGCGCCGAGAGCGTCGCGCGGCGCGGCGCCTCTGGCCGCTCCGCGGCCGTGCCGATGCCCCAATAATTGCGATAAATGTCGTCGAACAGATGCTTCATGGGATGCATGGCTCTTCTCCTCTTGATTTGAATTGAATCGATCCAATAGGCCGACGCAAAAAATTCACGCCAGTCAGCTCCGCTTGCGCGCCACCAGGAAGCGCAGATCGCGAATCCACGGGCTTGTTCCGCCGCGGCGCTTGGACTTGTTGGCGGCCGACCCGATGCTCCAGTCGTTGCGGTAGATGTCTTCGAACAGATAGTTAACAGGATGCATGGCGCACCTCCCATCCAGGTTTAATCCAGCAGGCAGATCTTAGTTGGATCGATTCAAAGATAGGCCTACGGAAGCCGCCGGTCAAGCAAAATTTGAATCGATCCAACGAAAGTGCTAGATGCAAATCGGGAACGTGCTAAATGCATGTCAGGAGGCACGCGCAAATGGCGTCACTCACCGCAGGCAATCGACGACCCGTCCGGCTGGCCGACATCGCCAAGGCAGCCGGTGTTTCGCACGGCACCGCCTCCAACGTTTTCAGCCGCCCCGAGATCGTGCGCGAAGAAGTCCGCGAACGGGTCCGTGCGGCGGCCGAGGCGATGGGCTATGCCGGCCCCGATCCCAAGGGCCGCCTGCTGCGGGCCGGCAAGGTCAACGCCATCGGCGTGGCCACCGCGGAGCCCCTCTCCTATTTCTTCGAGGATCCCTTCGCGCGCGTGATGATGGCCGGTATCTCGCAGGCCTGCGATGCGACCGGGGCCGGTATCTCGTTAGTCTCGGCGGCCAACACCGAACAGCTTGCCTGGAATATCCAGAGCGCCCTTGTCGACGGCTTCATCGTCTTCTGTATCGAAGGCGGCTCGCGCCTTGTCGAATTGGCGCGTGAGCGCAAACTGCCCTTCGTGGCGCTGGACCTGGATTCGGAGGATGGATCCGTCGCGGCGATCGGCGTCGACAACATCGCCGGCGCCAGCCTGGCGGCGCGCCATCTGACGGAACTCGGGCATCGCCGCTTTGCCGTGCTGGCGCTGCCTTTCGCCGACGGCAGGACAGGCATCATTTCGCCCGAGGAGCTTCGCGCCGCGGCCTATGCGGGGACACGCGATCGCCTCACCGGCTACTTCCGGGAGCTTTCGCGGGTTGGCATCGATACATCCAAAGTGCCCGTCTACGAAACCGCCAACGATGCCGCCACCACAAAGGCGGGGCTGGAAACGATCTTTGCTTCCGGCGAACCACCCACGGCCATCCTGGCGATGTCGGACAGGATGGCCTTGGCAACGCTTGAATGGCTGAGCGCGCGCGGGCTGAATGTCCCCGATGATGTTTCGGTCATCGGTTTCGACGGCGTTCCCGAAGCAGCGCTATCCGAGCCGCCACTGACCACCGTCGCACAGCCGATCGCCGAGATGGGCCGGCTTGCGGTCAAGGCGATCCTGGAAAACGACGGCAAGGTCAGTCGGCAATTGCTGCCGGTCGAACTGATTGTGCGCGCCTCCTCGGCTCCACCGCGCCGCTGAACCGACTCGCCGACCTCAGCGGTTGGCTCTAGCCACGGCCGAGATACCGAACGACGCCTGGACGGGCTTGGCGTCCTTTTGCGTCGTCCTGGCTTTCCCCGAACCCCCGATGGTCGACAACCATTCGAGGTAGAAAGCGAGCGCGAACTGCATGGCGATGCCGGCGGCGAGCAGCAGGCTGTCATAGGCGAGGCCGCCGGGATTGATCAGCTTCATTACCTGGGCGACCATGGCGATCAGCGTGCCGGCGATGAACACCGGCAGCGAGCGCTTGCCGAGTATCGCCAGCGGATGGTCGGGTCCGGTGCGGAACAGGTTCGAGACCGCAGGCAGTGCCACCACCAGATAGCTGACCGCCAGGATGTGCAGCAGCCGCGGGAGCGACAGGAATGTCTTGTCGAAGCCGGTCAGCACCACCGGCAGGTCGAACCAGGTCACCTGGCCCCAAAGCGGACTATGCACCCATGCCAACGCGGCCAGCACATAGGCAGCGGCGGGACCGATCAGCCAGCGGTTGGCTGGAATGACGCCGCCGCGCCTGACATGCAGCATGGCGGCAAGGCCGATGTTGAACAGGAACTGCCAGGACAGCGGATTGAGGAACCACAGGCCGGGCTCGGGATAGTTCGGCGGGGCGATCTGCCAGATGCCGGCTACAAGCCACAGCAGGCCGGACACGGTCAGCGCTGCAAGCGGCCTGTAGCTGATGAACAGCAAGAAGGCCGGCGCCAGCAAAAGCAGCACCGCGTAGACCGGCAGGATGTTGTTGTAGCCGAGTTGGTGGCCGAGCGTGACGATGCCGACCAGCACCTCGGGCGTGTCCTTCATCAGCGGTTCGATGTTGATCAGCTTCAGCAGTTCCGGCCGCCGGCCGAACACCGCCGCGGCACAGAACAATGCCATTACCGCCATCGTGGTGACGATATGGGCGATATAGAGCACGCCTGCCCGCCGCCACATTTTCAGCGTCGCGAGCAGCCGGCCTCCCGGGCGGAACTTCGTGCCATAGGCAAGCGCGACCGAAATGCCCGATATCAGCACGAAAGCCTCGGCCGCATCCGAAAAGCCGAAATTCTTGTAGGTCAGGGTGTCGAAAGCCGTGCCCGGCACATGGTCGACGAAGATCGTCAGCAGCGCGAGCGCACGCAGCACATCGATGCGCGTATCGCGCTCGGTTGGAACTGGGGTGGTCATCGACAAAAGGCCTCAAAGCTGGTTGTTCATGCCCAGCAATGCGACCCCCGGCGCACCGCTTCGATTCCTCCGCGATGGAGTATATCGGCGCAGAAACGGACTGAAATGCGCCCGGTTCAATCAACTTTCGCGGAGCATGAAAATATTGCGTTTTGAAGCCGGCAAATTGAGTGAAACGAAATGTAATCAAAAGGATACGGCATGAGCGATACAAGCGTCGAAAACAGCCTGCCGCGGCTGGATCTGGCCTTTTCCTATCGCTTCTTCGGATCCGGCGGGGCCAGCGACGAATGCCTGTTCCTGCTGCATGGATCAGGTGTCGACGAGACGACCCTGGTGCCGCTGGCGAGGCAGATCGCACCGCATGCCTGCCTGGTCGCCGTGCGTGGCCGCATCGTCCAGGACGACGGCTTCCGCTGGTTCGAGCGGATCACGCCGACCAGCTTCGAGCAGGCCAGCATCCGCCGCGAGACGGCCGCTTTCGCACGCTTCATGGCCGAGGCCATGAAGCGGCACCGGATCGATCCGAAGCGCGCGGCTTTCCTCGGCTATTCCAACGGCGCCAATCTGGTTTCCAGCCTGATGCTGCTCCATCCCGGCCTTGTCGGACGGGCGGCACTGCTGCGGCCGATGCCGGTGCTGGACGAGACGCCGGCAACCGATCTGACCGGCATCAAGGCGCTGATTGTCGCCGGCGCCGCCGACCTGACCTACGGACCCTTCGCGCCGGCCCTGGTAACGCTGCTCAGCCAGCGCGGCGCCGAGGTCGACGCGCGTATCGTCGCTTCGGGCCATGAAATCGGCGACCCCGATGCCGCGATCGTGCGGCAATGGCTTGCCCCGCCCGCTCCTGCCGCCTGACGGGCAAGACGCGGATCGCCGCGCTCAGCCTCCTTCAGCGATGCCGGCCTGCGCCCCGGCAATCAGCAAGTCGAGGCCGCTTTCGAACAGCGCCTCGTGACCGCCCGCACGATAATCGGCCAGGGCCTGGCTGAGCAGCGGGTAACCGCTTGCCTTGGCATCGAGCGCTGCACCTCGACCCGGGCCGGCCGGATATTCTGCCTGTTCCTCGAGGACGCAGCCCACCGTGTAGCGCCCGACGATCATCAGCAACCGCATGGCCATGACGGAAGGCATGCCGGCCTCGCGCAGAAAAGTGAGCAACCGTTCGACATGTTCGAGATCGCCCGGATCGGCCTCGGTACCGGCATGGACGCGCGCACCGTCGCGATAGGCCATCAAGGCGCCGCGGAAGCTGCGGGCGTTGTTGCGTACGAATTCCTGCCAGCTCTCGCCCGGCAGCGGTACCTGATGTCCATGGCCGCGCCGCAGGATCTCCTCGTTCATTGCGTCGAGCAGGGCGCGCTTGTTCCTGAAATGCCAGTAGAGTGCCGGCTGCTGGACCTTGAGCCGCTGCGCCAGCAGCCGGGTCGAGAGCGCATCGATGCCGACGTCGTTCAACAGCTCGAGCGCCTGCGCCACGATCAGCGCCTTGTCCAGCTTCATATGCACCTCGCTTGCCCAGCCAATTTATCGGTGATAAACGCTACCTTATCACCGATAAACTTTAGGAAAGAAGCATCTCGATGAAAAGGGCCTATCTCGTCGTGCTGACGGCAATGGCGCTGGACGCGGCCGGCATCGGGCTGATCATGCCGGTGCTGCCGGGGCTGTTGCGCGAGGTTGGCCATGTCGAGGACATCGGCTGGATTTTCGGCGCGTTCCTCGCCGCCTATGCCGCGATGCAGGTGCTGTTTTCGCCCCTGCTCGGCGCGTTGTCCGACCGCTACGGCCGCCGGCCGGTGCTGCTTCTGTCGCTTGCCGGGTCGATGCTCGATTATCTGTTCATGACCTTCGCGCCGTCGCTGCCGCTGCTGTTCGTCGGCCGACTGATCGCCGGCATAACGGGCGCCAGCATGGCGGTGGCCTCCGCCTATATGGTCGACATCAGCAGCGAAGAGCGGCGCGCCCGCGCCTTCGGCCATCTGAGCGCCGCTTTTGGCGTCGGGTTCATCGCCGGTCCGGCGCTCGGCGGCCTGCTCGGCGATGTCTGGCTGCGCGCGCCGTTCCTGGCGGCGACAGGGTTCACCGGCATCAATCTGGTGCTGGCCTTCCTTCTGCTGCCGGAGCCGGAGCGGGTCGGCGGCACAGGCGAGCCGCTGTCGTTCAACCCGCTGGCGCCGCTGCGTTGGGCCCTGACTTTTCCGGCCCTGCTGCCGCTGCTCGGCGCCTTTGCCGTGCTCGGCCTTGTCGGCGAAGTCGGCGGCACGGTCTGGGTTCTCTACGTGCAGGACAAATTCGGCTGGAGCCTTTTCACCGTGGGCATCTCGCTGGCATTGTTCGGCCTCTTCCATGCCGGGGCCCAGGGTTTCGTCGCCGGACCGATCGCCGAGCGCTGGGGCGAAAGGCGAGCGCTCATGGTCGCCATCCTTGCCGACAGCACGGCCTATGTGTCGATCGCGCTGGCCTGGCAAGGCTGGATGGCGTTCGCGCTGTTGCCGCTTTTCTGTCTCGGCGGCATCGGAGCCCCGGCGCTGCAATCGTTGCTGACGTCACGTGTCGCGGCAGATCACCAGGGGCGATTGCAAGGTGTGCTCACCAGCATGACGAGCCTGGTCTCGGTGCTCGGACCACTCGTCATCGCCGTGCTCTATTTTCGCACTCGAATGGTCTTCCCAGGCATGGTGTGGGTCGCGGGCGCGACGCTCTATGTCCTCTGCCTGCCCCTGCTGCTCGCAACCGGATCGCCCACGGCCAAACGGGAGGCGGCGGAGTGAGGATAATAGTGGCCGGCGACAGGGTTATCCCTGCCCCATCCTGTTCCAGGCGTCCAGCCCGGCGATCTTATAGGCCTCGGCCAGCGTGGGATAGTTGAATGTATTGTTGACAAAGAAGTCGACCGTGCCACCCAGATTGATCACCGCCTGGCCGATGTGAATCAGTTCGGTGGCGCCCTCGCCGACGATATGCGCGCCGAGCAAGCGGCGTGTCTCGATCGAGAACAGAAGCTTCAGGAAGCCGGTGTTGACGCCCATGATGTGGCCCCGCGAGGTCTCGCGGAAACGGGCCACGCCAACCTCGTAGGCGGCGCCGCTCTCGCGCACCTGTTCCTCGGATTGGCCGACGGTGGAGATCTCGGGCACCGCGTAAATGCCATAAGGAAAGGTTTCCGGCGGCGGCGGCAATGTCACGCCGAAAGCATGGCACGCGGCTACCCGGCCCTGCTCCATCGAGGTGGAGGCCAGGCTCGGAAAGCCGATCACGTCGCCGGCGGCGTAAATGTTGGGCACGCTGGTCTGGAAGGTGTGCGGATCGACCTTGATGCGTCCCCTGGAGTCAGCCTCGATGCCGACCGCATCGAGGCCGAGGCTACCGACATTGCCGGTGCGGCCCGCGGCGTAGAGCACGATCTCGGAACGTATGGTGCGCCCGTCGGCCAGCGTGACCTCTGCATGGTCGGGCCTGGAGGCAATCTCCTTCACGGCGCTTCCCAGCCGGATGGTCATGCCGCGGTCGCGCATCTGGTGGATGAAGTCGTCGACGATCTCGCGGTCGACGAAATCGAGGATCGTGTTGCGCGGCTCGACCAGCGTCACCGGCACGTCGAGTGCCGAAAAGATCGTCGCGTATTCGACGCCGATGACCCCGGCGCCGATGACCGTCAGCGTGCGCGGCAAGCGGTCGAGCTCGAGCATTTCGTCACTGTCGAACACGCGGCTCTTGTCGAACGGCACGTCGCCCGGCCGGTGCGGCCTGGTGCCGACGGCGATCAGCGCATTGGCGAAGCCGACCTCGCTGTAGTCGCCATTGTCCGATGTCAGGCTGACCCTGTTGGGCCCGAGAAATTTCACCGCGGCGCGGGAGCTCTTGACCGTGTTGCGCATGAACTGGTGCTGCAGCACCTCGACCTCGTGGTCGAGCGTCTTGTGCAGGCGCTCGACCAAGTCTCCGACCGAGATGTCCTGCTTAACCCGATAGCCGCGCCCATAGAAGCCGCGCTCACGCCAGCCCGAGAGATTGAGCACGGTTTCGCGCAGCGTCTTCGACGGAATGGTGCCCGTGTGCACGGAAACGCCGCCCAGGCGCCGCCCCCTGTCGACGACCAGTACCGATTTGCCGAGTTTGGCCGATTGTACAGCGGCACGACGGCCGGAAGGGCCGCTGCCAATGACCAGCATGTCGTAATCCATCCTGCCCGTCCCTGCCCCTTGGCGCTTTTGGTGCGCCGCAACAAGCTAACGCCATGTCAGGCGCGAATTCAACCGGCCCGCCGGCCGCTTCCCCCGCCTTGCGCACCGGGAAAGGCTCGATCTTGATTCCGCCATCAGCCTTTACCATTTTCCCAGCAGGTGGGGCGCAGGCTAAGCAGGCCCCTGTTACGAGGAAATTACATGAACGCTCGCGTTCTCGACGGTGAAATCATCAATACCAGGCTCGACGACGTGAGGGCCTATGAAGGGGTACGCACGCGGCGTGTCCTGGCGGTCATGATCGACTATGTCATTGTCGCGCTGCTCACCATCCCTGTCGCCATCCTGGTGTTCTTCCTCGGACTTTTGACCCTCGGCCTTGGCTGGATGCTGTTTGGCGTCCTGGTCCCGGCCGTCGCGATTCTCTACATCTGGAACACGCTTGGCAGCGCCAACCAGGCGACCACGGGCATGAAGATGATGGGCATCCGGCTCGATCGGCTCGACGGCAGGCCGATCGACGGGCTCACGGCAGTGGTCCATTCGGTGCTGTTCTGGGCCGGCAACGTCATCCTGTCGCCGCTGGTGCTGCTGGTGACGCTGTTTTCCGATCGCAAGCGCACGCTGCACGACCTGCTGCTCGGCACGGTGGTCAGCCGCACCGGCCGCTGAGGCGCATTTTCGCAAGCATCGCCGCGGCGTCGGCACAAATGTGAAGGCGTCCGCATGGCCACGCCTTCACAATCCTGTTGAATTTTTCGCTTTCCGCGCCAAAGGTAGAGCGATTCGAAGGAGTGTTTCCGAGACTCGATGACGCAGCACCCGACCCAGTCGCCGCAGTTCTTCCTGACCGCGCCGTCGCCGTGCCCCTATCTCGACGGCCAGTTCGAGCGCAAGGTGTTCACGCATCTGGTCGGCGACAAGGCGTCAGAGATGAATGATCTCCTGACCCAAGGCGGGTTCCGCCGCTCCCAGAACATCGCCTACAGGCCGGCCTGCGAAACCTGCCGCGCCTGCGTCTCCGTGCGCATCCTGGCGCAGGAATTCGTCGCCAGCCGCAACATGAAGCGCGTGCTGCAGCACAATTCCGATCTCGTCGGCGCCATGCACAATGCCGAGCCCTCGACCGAACAATATTCGCTGTTCCGCAGCTATCTCGATGCCCGCCACCGCCGCGGCGGCATGTCGGACATGACGGTTCTGGACTACGCCATGATGGTCGAGGACACCCATGTCGACACCAAGGTCATCGAATATCGCCGGCGCGGGCCCGATACTTTCATCACCGGCAAGGGACAGGGCGAGCTGATCGCGGTGGCGCTCACCGACAAGATGGCCGACGGCCTGTCGATGGTGTATTCCTACTTCAATCCCGACTTCGAGGAGCGGTCTCTCGGCACGTTCATGATCCTCGATCACATCGCTCGCGCCAGGGCGATGGGGCTGCCCCATGTCTACCTGGGATACTGGGTCAACGGCTCGCGCAAGATGAATTATAAGATGCGCTTCATGCCGCAGGAGCATCTCGGCCCGAAGGGCTGGGAGCGCTACACCAACGAAGCGGTCTCACGCTGAGTTTTTCCAAGATCCACGTTTAACTGTTTCAACGCAGGGGATGCTGGTCTTTCAGCCGCTTGGCGGGAGAGTGCGTCATTGCGCCGATCGGCTGTCCCATCTGTATTTCATTACGAAAGTTTGCAAATGACGTCCCACAGCGACCACCAGAAGGGCCTTCTGATAACCGCCATTGGCGGCCTGACGCTGACCCTCGACATTCCGCTGATCCGCCTCGCCGATGGCGGCGCATGGACGATCCTGCTCTTGCGCGGGGCCGCCACCTTCATCGCCGCAATGATCACATGGGCTGTCTGGCGGGCGCTGAGCCGAAACGCGCCCGAGCTCATTCCAGGCTGGTCGGGACTTGCGGCCGCGATATGCTACGGGCTGACCTCGATCACGTTCGTCACCGCCGTCTTCTACACCTCGACCGCCGACCTGGTGTTCATCCTGGCCTTTAACACGGTGTTCGCCGCGCTCTTGTCCTGGTTGTTTCTCCAGGAAAAGCCGCGGGCGGTGACGCTCGCGGCGATGCTGGTCATGATCCTCGGCGTGCTGGTAATCGTCGGCGGATCTGTCGGCACCGGACACCTGTTCGGCAATTTCATGGCGCTGTGTTCGGCCTTCTTCATTTCCGTGGCCATCACCATTTCGCGGGCCAGCGGCAAGGACATGGGCTTCACGGCGCTCGTCGGGGTGGTTCCGTCGCTCGTGCTGGCGGCCTTCATGGTGTCAGGTGAAGGCGTCCATGTGAGCGCGCCCTGGTGGATCATCTTTAACGGCGCCGTGATCATGCCGATTTCGTTCTTCTGCCTGGCGGCCGGCCCCAAATACATCTCCGGACCGGAAGTGGCGATGTTCTACCTTCTGGAGACCGTGCTGGCACCGGTGTGGGTATGGCTGATCTTCTCCGAAACGCCATCACGCAACAGCCTGATCGGCGGCGCGATCCTGATCGTCACATTGGTGGTCCATTCGGTGTGGCAGTTGCATGACGGACGCAGGCGCCGCGCCGCCCTTGCGGTGCGTCATCCGGCCTGAATCTTCTTCGCCTCGCCGTCGATCTCGATCAGCGACGGCGAGCCTTCCTGTTCAGGGGAAGCAGGCATCTCGTCCATCATTTCCACCTCGCGCAGCCATTCGCGCCAGATCGCCACCAGCAGTGCCATCAGCACCGGGCCGATGAACAGGCCGAGAAAGCCCATCGTCTTGACGCCGCCGATCAGGCCGAAAAAGGTCGGCAGGAAGGGCAGTTTTATCGGCCCGCCGACGAGCTTCGGTCGCAAGGTCTTGTCGACGATGAACAGTTCGACCGTCCCCCAGATGAACAAAGCCAGGCCGGCCACCGGTGAGCCGCTGGCAGCGAGATAGATCGAAACCAGCGTGAAGGACAGCGGTGCCCCGCCGGGAATCAGCGCCATGACCCCGGTGAGCGCGCCAAGCGTCACGGGCGACGGCACGCCGGCCAGCCAGTAGGCGATGCCGAGCACCAATCCCTCGCCGATGGCGATGACGGTCATGCCGGTCACGGTCGAGGAAATGGTCGCCGGCACGACGCGTGAGATGCGCTCCCACCTCGTCGGCAGGATGCGCTCGCCCAGGCGATCGACCTGGCCGGCGAAATGCTCGCCGTCGCGATAGGCGAAGAACAGCGCGATCATCATGAACAGAAGCGTCAAAAGCAGGCCGAAGGCGCTGCCGCCAGCGGCAAGGACGCCGCGATAGATGCTGCCGATATTGGCGCCGCTGACCAGTTGGATCAGTTCGCCGATGCCGCCGGGATGGCCGAGATTGGTCGTCCATTGCTGGTTCAGCCATTCTCCTACGATAGGCAGCGTGGCGATCCAGTGCGGTGTCGGGGCGCCGTGCCGGTTGGTCTCGATCGCCCAGCCGACCCATTCGCGCACCTCGTTGATGGCGTAGGTGCCCGCGAGCGCGATCGGTATGACCAGGAAGGCAAGGATGAACAATATGGCGAAGGTGGCGGCGATGGTGCGGTTGCCGCCGACACCGGCCAAAAGCCGCCGGTAAAGCGGCCAGCTTGCGAAGGCGATGACCAGCGCGGCCAGCACCGGGAACAGGAAGCCGTGGAAGAAATAGACGCCGGCGGCAACGATCAGCACCAGCAGCCAGCGCGCCGCCGAGAGCGGTGGGATGACGGCGGCTCTGAGCGGCGTCGACAGACCGAACAGGCGCTGCCCCGGTTTCTGGATTTTCGCTTCCTTCAAACGCTCGTCTCTCCCCGGCCATCCCGCAGCTTATGCTCTGATATAGTGCAGCAATCGTGACGATAGTTCAAAAGGTGATGGTGAAGCTGCGGATCTCCCCCCTCGAGGGGGAGATGGCCGGCAGGCCAGAGGGGGTAGCCGCGCGTAAGGCGCTAGCATTCTTTGTTCAAAGCGATGAGGTTGCGTCCAGTCGAACCGACCCCCTCTGTCGCCTTCGGCGGCATCTCCCCTCGAGGGGGGAGATTACCCAAATTTCCCGGTCCTCGGGAAACCCTTCGGCACCATGCGGCCAGCCGACGCGCGGGCGCCGATCCATTCGGCCAATTCCTCGCGCGACCTTGTAAAGGTGCGGTCGGCCGAATCCTGCCAGGAAAGGCCGGTCTCCAGCGTAAACGGCTTGAGATCGAGAAGCCCGCCATCCTTGTATTTCTGCAGCCGCACGCCCTTGCCGCGGCTCATTTCCGGAATGTCGGACAGCGGAAACACCAGCATCTTTCGGTTCTCGCCGACGATGGCCAGATGATCGCCGCCGACCGGCACGCAGCGCTTGGCTTCGTCGGGCGCCTTGACGTTCATCACCTGCTTGCCCTTGCGGGTGTTGGCGACGACCTCTTCCTCCGGCACGATGAAACCGTTGGCGTCATGCGAGACCAGCAGCAGCTTGCGCTTCGGATCGTGGACGAAGGCGGTGACGATGTCCTGGTCATTGTCCATGTCGACGATGATGCGGATCGGCTCGCCATGGCCGCGCCCGCCCGGCAGCCGATCGGCGCCGATGGTGTAAAATTTGCCGCCGGTGGTGAACACCAGGATCTTGTCGGTCGTCTGAGCATGGAAGGCGAGTTTCAGGCTGTCGCCTTCCTTGAACGCAAGCTGCGAATGATCGGTCAGATGACCCTTCATCGCACGCAGCCAGCCCTTTTCCGAAACCACCACGGTGACCGGCTCGCGCTCGATCATGGCATGTGCGATGTCGGTCAGGTCATGCTCGGGCGCATCGGCGAACTGGGTGCGGCGCTTACCGAGCTCGGTCTCGGGGCCGAATTTGTCCCGCAGGCTCGCAACCTCCCACTTGATCGTCCCCCATTGCTTGGCTTCGGACGCAAGCAGCGCCTCGATCTGCTTCTTTTCGGCAGTGAGGCCGTCGAATTCCTTGCGGATCTCGAATTCTTCCAGCTTGCGCAGGGCGCGCAGGCGCATGTTGAGAATGGCTTCGGCCTGGGTGTCGGTGAGCGACCAGCGGGCCATCATGACCTGCTTGGGCTCATCCTCCTCGCGGATGATCTTGATCACCTCGTCGATATTGAGATAGGCGATCAGGTAGCCGGCAAGGATCTCCAGCCGTCTTTCGATCTCGCCGAGGCGATGTTTCGAGCGGCGGATCAGCACGTCGCGGCGATGCTCGAGCCATTCCTGCAGCACGCCCTTCAGCGACAGGACATTGGGCACCTTGCCGCGCGACAGCACGTTCATGTTGAGCGGGAAACGGCTTTCAAGCTCGGTGAGCTTGAACAGCGATTCCATCAGGATGCCGGGATCGACGGAACGGCTCTTGGGCACCAGCACGACGCGGATGTCCTCGGCGCTCTCGTCCCTGATGTCCTCGAGCAGCGGCAATTTGCGCGCCATCAGGAGCTCGGCGATCTTCTCGATCAGCCGCGCCTTCTGCACGCCATAGGGGATTTCGGTGACGACGATGCTCCAGGTGCCCCTGCCCTGGTCTTCCTGGCTCCATTTTGCCCGCACGCGAAAGCCGCCACGGCCGGTTTCATAGGATTCGAGGATGGAGGCTCGGCTATCGACGATGATGCCGCCGGTCGGGAAATCCGGGCCCTGGACGAAATCCATCAGCTTGGCCACCGGCGCGTCCCGATGCTCGATCAGGTGAAGGGCGGCGTCGCAAAGTTCGGCCGCGTTGTGCGGCGGGATCGATGTCGCCATGCCGACAGCGATGCCGGACGAGCCATTGGCCAGCAGATTGGGGAAGGCGCCCGGGAGCACCACCGGCTCCTCGTCCTCCTCATTGTAGGTCGGCCGGTAGTCGACGGCATCCTCGGTGATGCCCGCGAGCAGCTCGGTCGCCACATCGGTCATGCGCGCTTCGGTGTAGCGCATGGCGGCGGCGTTATCGCCGTCAATGTTGCCGAAATTGCCCTGGCCGTCGACCAAGGGGTAGCGCATCGAGAAATCCTGCGCCAGCCGCACCAGCGCATCGTAGATCGACTGGTCGCCATGCGGGTGGAACTTGCCCATCACCTCGCCGACGATACGGGCGCATTTGGCGAAGCCTTGGTCGGGGTTGAGGCGTAGCAGGCGCATGGCGTGCATGATGCGGCGATGGACGGGCTTCAGCCCGTCGCGGACATCGGGCAGCGCCCGGTGCATGATGGTCGACAGCGCATAGGCAAGATAGCGCTCTTCGAGCGCCTTCTTCAGATCGACCGGTTCGATGTGATCGCCGCCACCATTGTCAGGCGGCAAAAGCCTTTTTCCCATGGGCTGGAACTAGCCGAGCGGGTGATTCGCGGCAAGAGGGCAAGCCTTGAAGTGGGTGCATGCCCTGCCCTGCAACACGAAGCCGCAGGCAAGCCCGCCAGCCAACATCAATCCGTTACATGCCGTCTCTATTGCGAAGCGCGACGACGCCGGGCGGCCCGGTCTCCAGCATGTTCGGATCGAGTTTGCCTTTCGCCGCGATTTTTGACCATTGTGGCGGGATGCGCCTTTTTCCCGTCCAGTTCGTCACTGAAGGGTGATGGCGCCAAAAATTGAAAAATAATTTTCAGGACACTCGCAGGGGCATTCGCGATGACAATCAAACGCTCGACTCTCAGGAAATTCGCCTTTTCGACCTTCTTGCTCACACTGCCGCTGAACGCGGCGCTCGCCCAGGACACCGCGGTCGCCGACCGGCTGAAGGCGGCACTTGCCGCGCAGGGCGTCAACATCTCCTGGACCGGCGTGACCGGCGACAACGCCAGCATGGTGTTGCAGGGCGTATCCATCAAACCGGGCGCGGAAAAAGAAGCCCTTGCGATCGGCGACGTCAAACTCGAAGGCGTGACCGAAGCCAATGGCGGCTATGATATCGCAACCGTGTCGACCTCGGCATTCGAACATAGCACGGACGGCGTCACCCTCAATTTAAGCCCCCTCGTCATCCACGACATGATGGTTCCGGCCAGCGGCGCCAGCGGCCCGCTGGGCTCGCTGATGATGTACAAGTCCGCCGAACTCTCGAACATGAGGGTCAAGATCGCCGACAAGACCGCTTTCTCGATGGACGGGCTTGCCATCGAAATCACGCCGCCGGCCGACGGCCAAGCGATGAAATTCACCGGCACCACCGAGAAGTTCAATGCCGACCTGACGCTGGTCGAGGATCCCAAGTCGAAGGAAGTCATCAACGCACTCGGCTACCAGAACATTGCGGGCAATTTCGAGATGGCCGGCACCTGGCAGCCCACTGACGGCAAGATGGAGCTGTCGAAATACAACATTTCGGTCGAGAATGCCGGCACGCTCGGCATGACCTTCGATCTCGGCGGCTACACGCTCGACTTCATCAAGTCGCTGCAGGAAATGCAGAAGAAGATGGCCGCGCAGCCCGAAGGGGCCGACAACTCGGCGCAAGGCATGGCCATGCTCGGCCTGTTGCAGCAGCTTTCCTTCAACAGCGCCTCGATCCGTTTCGACGACGATTCGCTGACGGGCAAGGTGCTGGACTATGTCGGCAAGCAGCAAGGCATGTCGGGCAAGGATATCGCCAACCAGGCCAAGGCGATCGTGCCGTTCGGCATGGCGCAGCTCAACAATCCCGAGCTGACGGCGCAGGTAACGGCGGCGGTCGGCAAATATCTCGACGATCCGAAGAGCCTCGAAATCTCGGCTAAGCCGCCGGCGTCGGTGCCGTTCGCACTGATCATGGCGGGCGCCATGTCCAATCCGACCGACCTGCCGAAGACGCTCGGCGTCACCGTCAAGGCCAACGAAGACTGATCGAAGCGACCTCGACTTGCTTCAAGATACGAAAAGCCCGGCAGCGATGCCGGGCTTTTGTCTGCGATTCTCAATCGAACGAGTCACTTCGGAGGCTTCTTTAAAGCGCCGTCCGAAGCGCCATCATGCCTCTTTCTTGATCGGTGCGACACGCAGCGACAAGTCGCGAAGCTGCTGCGGCGTGGCTTCCGACGGCGCATTCATCAACAGGTCGTAAGCCTGCTGGTTCATCGGGAACATGGTGATCTCGCGCAGGTTCTTGGCGCCCACCAGCAACATCACGACGCGGTCGATGCCGAATGCCGCTCCGCCGTGCGGCGGGGCGCCGTACTGAAACGCACGGTAAAGGCCGCCAAAGCGCTCCTCGACGGTCTGGCGATCCAGTCCGACCATCTCGAAGGCCCTGACCATGGTTTCGGGCAAATGGTTGCGGATGCCGCCCGAGGCAATCTCGAAGCCGTTGCACACGGCGTCGTACTGGAATGCCTTGATGCCGAGCGGCTCCTGGTTGTTGAGGGCGTCGATGCCGCCCTGCGGCATCGAAAACGGATTGTGGGCGAAATCGATCTTCTTCTCGTCCTCGTTCCACTCGAAGAACGGAAAGTCGACGATCCAGCACAGCTCGAAACGGTCGCGGTCGACCAGGTTCAGTTCCTCGCCGGCGCGGGTGCGCGCAGCACCCGCGAAGGAGACGAATTTCTTGGGATCGCCGGCGACGAAGAAGGCGGCATCGCCATCGGCAAGGCCCAGCTGAAGGCGGATCGCCTCGGTGCGCTCCTCGCCGATGTTCTTGGCAAGCGGACCCGCGCCTTCGAGTTTCTCGCCTTCCTTGCGCCAGAAGATGTAGCCCAATCCGGGCTGCCCCTCGCCTTGCGCCCAGCTGTTCATGCGGTCGCAGAAGGCACGGCTGCCCCCGGTCTTGGCCGGAATGGCCCAGACCTCGGCCTTGGGATCGTTGGCCAGGATGTTGGCGAAGACCTTGAAGCCGGAATCACGAAAATGGTCGGAGACCGCCTGCATCTCGATCGGGTTGCGCAGATCCGGCTTGTCGGTACCGTATTTGCGCATCGCAACATCATAGGGAATGCGCGGCCAGTCCTTCGTGACGGGCTTGCCGTTGGCAAAGGCCTCGAAGACCGATGTCATCACCGGCGCCATGGTGGAAAGCACGTCATCCTGCTCGACAAAGCTCATTTCGAGGTCGAGCTGGTAGAATTCGCCGGGCAGGCGGTCGGCGCGCGGATCCTCGTCGCGGAAGCAGGGCGCGATCTGGAAATAACGATCGAAACCCGAGACCATGATCAGCTGCTTGTATTGCTGCGGCGCCTGCGGCAGCGCATAGAAAGTGCCGGGGTGAATGCGCGACGGCACCAGGAAGTCGCGCGCGCCTTCGGGCGACGATGCGGTGAGGATCGGCGTCGAGAATTCGGTGAAGCCGACCTCGCCCATGCGCTTGCGCATCTCGGCGATGATCTTCGTGCGCGCCACGATGTTCCTGTGCAGCGTCTCGCGGCGCAGGTCGAGGAAGCGGTATTTCAGCCTGATGTCCTCGGGATAGTCCGGCTCGCCGAAGACCGGCAGCGGCAATTCCTTGGCCGCCGAAAGCACTTCGATCTCGCGCGCGAAAATCTCGATCTCGCCGGTCGGCAGGTTGGCATTGGTGGTTTCAGGCAGGCGCGCCTTGACCTCGCCGTCGACGCGGATCACCCATTCGCCGCGCACTGTTTCGGCGATCTTGAAGGCCGGCGAATCGGGATCGGCGACGATTTGGGTCAGGCCATAGTGGTCGCGCAGGTCGATGAACAGCAGGCCGCCATGGTCGCGCACGCGATGCACCCAGCCCGACAGGCGAACGGAAGCGCCGACGTCGCTCTTTCTCAACTGGGCACAGGTATGGCTGCGGTAACGGTGCATTGTCATGGGCAAAAGTCCGGGATGTTGGGTTGCCGGCCGAAGCATCGCGGCCCGGCCTGAAAAATTTGCGCGAAAAGCGCATGGGAGGCCCGGTTTGTCAAGGCGAGTGGGCGGAGGGCCAGGGCAACGAACCCGGGTTGACGGGTTCTTTCGGAGCATTCGCCGGCGCGCAGGTCGCCCTATGAACCAAGGCTTGACAGCCGCAGGCGATGCGCGAGGTGATCGACGACCAATACGGCGCTTGCGGAAGACGTTGTGGCCCGATGAAGGCGGATCTCCGCCCCGGGCAGCGGCGGCACATAAGGGCCAGGATGGACATCGCGCAGGCCGGGCGCGAGCATGCTGCCCTTGACCACGGTAACCGCAAGGCCCTGCTCGACGATCGCCTCCGTCGCGGCAAGGCTCGGGCTGACATAGGCCAGTCGCCACGGCCGGCCCGCTCTGTCGAGCGCGTCAATCGCCCATGCGCGAAACAAGCAATCGGGGTCCGACAACGCGACGGGCAGCGGATCGAGTTCTTCGACAGAGTGGGTCCTCGCCGCCGCCCATATCGCTCTTTCGCGGCATATCAGATCGCCCTCGGCCACACCTTCCGGATGCATGGCGATGACCGCGTCAAATGATGAGCCGAGCCGTTTCAGCAGCCGCGCCGTGAGGCCGATCTCCATTTCGACCTGCATGAGCGGAAATCGCACGGCGATATCGGCGAGGAGGCGTGGCAGGATCTTGGTGCCGTAGTCCTCCATGACGCCTATCCGGATGCGTCCCGCTACCCGTTGGTTGGAGACACGGGCAATCGCCTGCTCGTTAAGTGCAAGAATGCGGCGTGCGTCGATCAGAAACCCCTCGCCGGCGGCCGTAAGCTCGACATGGGCCGTCGATCGACGGAACAGCGAAATGTCGAGGCGCTCTTCAAGGCGCTTCACCTGCAAGCTGACGGTGGCTTGCGTTCGATTGAGCTGCTCGGCGGCTCGCGTGAAAGAGAGCCGCTCGGCAACGACGACGAAAGTCCGCAACAATTCCGGATCGAGACTCCGACTGCTCATTGCGCAAGCTTATCAAGCTCATTGCATTTATTCGATTCCTTTTACCCGGTTTGCCCGATACCGCTGGACTCCGAACTGGCAGAGGGGAAGCGATGGAAACTGGAGGCGTGCTCGCGGCGATTCTCTCCAGCGCCTTTGGCGGCACCGCTGTCGGTGCAACGCGCTATCTCGCGCGTTCGCTGGATCCGCTCACCATCGGCGCGATCCGGTTCGGGGGTGGTTTTCTAGTGCTCGCCGCCGTAGCGCTTCTGCGGCGGGACAAGTGGCCTGCGAAAAGCGATTGGCCGGGCGCCGCCGCATTGGGCCTGCTGTTCTTCGGCCTATTCCCGGTGCTCTTCAACGGAGCCCTTGTCTACACGACGGCGGCGCGAGGAGCTCTGGCGCTTTCGACGCTGCCTGTGCTCACAATGCTCGCAGGCGCGGTTCTAGGGATCGAACCGCCGACGACGCGCAAGATCGTCGGCGTCCTGGTCGCGATGGCCGGAGTGGCTGTCGCGCTTGGCAGCAGCCTGACGACAGCTCCCCAGGGCGCCTGGCGCGGAGACCTCCTGATGATCGCGGCGGCATTCTGCATGGCGCTCTACAATGTCTGGTCGCGACCTTTTCTCACCCGCTGCGCGCCGACATCATTCGCCGCGTTTGGCATGGCCGTCGGCACGGCCTGCCTGTTGGCGCTGTCGACTTTGACTGGAGGCCTGACGCGACTTGCCGCGCTTGAGGCGTCGCAATGGGTTGCCAGCGGATACCTGGCCGTAATTTGCGGCGCCCTGATCTTCTTCCTCTGGGCGTTCGCGCTTGAACGTGCGCCGCCAACGCTGGTTGCCGTTTCAGTTGCCGTGAACCCCGTGACGGCATCGATCTTCGGCGCCGTCTTTCTCGGTGAGCAAATCAATGCAAACCTAATTGTCGGGCTCATCGCTGTCCTCGCGGGAATAGCCATCGCGTCGGGAGCAGCCGGGCGGTTCGCCGTGGGACGTCGAGGAGGCAGGCGCCGACTTCCTTGAACGGAAAGGCGGACACATCCTGTTGGCGCGGGGAATTGCCGCTGGTATTGACGGAAGCGATGGTTCAAGAAGGGATCACAGACATGTGATCGCCTCTTAATGTCCTCCATCCGTCCGCTGATCCCGCTCCTCATCGCCGCAGGCATCCTGCTCGGCGGCAATGGGCTGCAAAGCACGCTGATCGCGCTGCGCGGCGCGCAGGAAGGTTTTTCGGCTTCCGACATCGGCCTGATGGGCACGTTCTATTTCGCCGGCTTCCTGCTCGGCTGCCTGGCCGTCACCCGCATCCTGAAGGCGGTCGGCCATGTCAGGACCTTCTCGGCGCTGGCCGCGGCCGCCTCGGCCGGCACATTGCTCCTGGTTCTGGTCATCGACCCGGTGATGTGGTGCGCGGTGCGTTTTGCCGGCGGTTTCTGCTTCGCCGGCCTGTTCACGGTGATGGAGGCCTGGCTCAACTCCGGGGTCAGCAACAAGGACCGCGCCCGCGTGCTTGCCATCTACCGCATGGTCGACATCGGCTCGGTCACCGGCGCGCAGTTCCTCATCCCGATCTTCGGAGCGGGCGGCTTCGCCATATTCGCCATCATATCGATGATGATCACGCTGTCGCTGGTGCCGGTATCGCTGGGCGATCGCTCCAACCCGACGCCGCCGGAAGACGTCAAGCTCGACCTGGCGCGGGTCTGGCGCATCTCGCCGCTCGGCTGTTTCGGCTGCATCGCCGTCGGCGTGACCAACAGCGCGTTCCGCACGCTGTCGCCGGTCTATGCCGAGCAGATCGGCATGTCTGTCGCCGATGTCGTCACCTTCGTCAGCGTCGGTATCTTCGGCGGCGCACTCATCCAATACCCGCTAGGCTATCTCTCCGATCGCTGGGACCGGCGCTCGGTGCTGCTGGCGACGACATGCTGCGCCATGCTGGCAGCGCTGGCGCTTGCGTTCGTGGCGGGAGCCGACCCGTTTCTCAACTTCCTCATCATCTTCATCTTCGGCTGTTTCGCCATGCCGCTCTACTCGCTGTCGGCGGCGCACTCCAACGACCGCGCCGGCGCGGGCGAGTTCGTTCTGATCAACGCCGCCTTGATGCTGTTTTATTCCTTCGGCGCCATTGGCGGCCCTTTCGCCGCATCGACGGCGATGCAGTATTTTGGCCCAAGCGCGCTGTTCGTGTTCAGCGCGCTGGTCTATGCAATCTTCATCGCCGTCATCCTCTATCGGATGCGGGCACGATCGGGCGTGCCGGCTGGCAAGCGCAGCCGCTTCACCGCGCTGTTGCGCACCTCGACGGTTTTCGCCCGGCTGGCCAGAAGAAACGGCGATCCGGACGGGCCGGACGGGCCGTGATGCGAGTGCCAGCGCTTGACGAAAGCCTTCCCGGCTGAAATCTAGGAAAACCCTACTCCTGCCAAAAGCGATTTGATGCACGTCATCACCACCCAAAAAGAACTCGAGACCGTTCTCGCCGCTTTCGAAAAATCGGATTTCGTCACCGTCGACACCGAATTCATCCGGGAAACGACCTTCTGGCCGATCCTGTGCCTGATCCAGATGGCGGCGCCCGGAATAACGGCGCTGATCGATCCGCTGTCGCCAGACATCGACCTGAAGCCGTTTTTCAGGCTGATGGCCAATGAATCTGTCGTCAAAGTCTTCCATGCCGCGCGGCAGGACATCGAAATCATCGTCCATCTGGGCGATCTCGTTCCCCATCCGGTGTTCGATACCCAGGTTGCGGCGATGGTCTGCGGGTTCGGCGACAGCGTTTCCTACGATCAGCTCGTGCAGCGCGTCACCGGCGCGCGGCTCGACAAGTCCTCGCGCTTCACCGACTGGCGCCACCGGCCGCTGTCCGAAAAGCAGCTCGACTATGCGCTTGCCGACGTCACCCATCTTATCGAGGTCTACCAGCATCTCAGCGCCGAACTGGAGCGGGAGAACCGCGCCCACTGGCTGAACGAGGAGATGGACGTCCTGACCTCGCGCGAAACCTACGATCCGCACCCCGAGGATGCCTGGAAGCGGCTGAAGATGCGGCTGCGCAAGCCGCAGGAGCTGGCGATCGTGCAGGCCGTGGCGGCATGGCGCGAGCGCGAGGCGCGCGAACGCGACGTACCCCGCGGCCGCGTGCTCAAGGACGACGCCATCTACGAGGTGGCGCAGCAGGCGCCGCGCGACGCGGCCGCGCTGGCCAAGCTGCGCACGATACCGAAGGGCTGGGAGCGCTCCTCGACCGCGGCGGCGCTGCTTGGCGCGGTCAACACCGCACTAGCTCTGCCCAAGGAGCAATTGCCGAAGCTGCCAAAGAGTTTTCAGCCGCCCGAGGGATCGAGCGCCGCCGCGGAGCTGTTGAAGGTGCTGCTCAGGATCGTGGCCGAAAAGCAAGGCGTCGCATCGAAGGTCCTGGCTTCCAGCGACGACATCGACCGCATCGCTGCCGAAGGCGAAGCCGCCGACGTGCCGGCGCTGCAGGGCTGGCGCCGCGCCGTTTTCGGCGAGGCGGCGCTGAAGCTGGTGCGCGGCGAGATCGGCATCAAGTTCGACAAGCGCAAAATAGCGGTGTTCGATTTGTAGGCGGAGCGCCCCAACGAAGGGGAGTACTGCTCAAACCACCCGGAGCAGGTCGCGACAAAGATCCACATCAGGGCCAAGGTCAGATAGTTGACGCCGTTGGTCAGGTGCAACATCAGGCACAGCACATAGAAAAGCACCGGCAGTTCGAACTGGTTGCTGAGGTTGCTGGCAACTGTCACGCAGGAGGCCGGCTCGGTCGAGCGCGCCTTGTACTGGCTGACTTTGGCTTCGCCCGACTGGATGGCGACATACCTGCGCCGGGCCATGGCGCCATAGACGATGTAGACCAGCAACACGTGCGCCAGAACAGGCCAGAAAATCGATGTCTGGTTCATGAACCCTCCCGCCCGGTGCCGGGTCAGATCAATTCTGTTTCTGACCCGCCAGCCAGAAGACGGCGATGACGATCACCGGAATTGCGAGCAGCGCGAATTTGGTGACGATCAGCGCCGAGGCGAGACCCAGGGAATCGGGATTGGCCGACAGGAAATCCGACAGAAGGCGGGCCACGGCGATGTTCTGGGCGTAGTTGGCGATCGTGTAGGGCAGCACCAGGATCAGTGCGAAGATCGATTGCATCTGGCCCGGAAGCACGCGGAAATTCCTCAACCGCCTTCCCGTTGCCAGGATCAGGCTGACCAGCGTCACCGACAACAGCGCGGGGAACAGAAGATCGAAGGTCAGATAGTGCCAGACCAGGATGATCTCGCCGCCGCGCCGGCCGAGCGCCGTCAGCCAGGCCATGCCTTCATCCGGCGTGAAGCCAAAAACGCGCATGTCGAGCGACGGCAAACCGCCACTCAACTGGCGGAAATAGAAGAACTCCATGAGCGTCATGGCGATGAAAACCGCCACCGATGCGGTGCAAAGGGCGGCAGCGTGGCGCGATAGCCGCAAGATGGTCGCGGCCAAATTGCGCCAGAACGTGTACTGGTCGGGCCGATCAGGCTCCGCCGGGATAGTTGGGGCTTTCGCGGGTGATCGTGACGTCATGGGCGTGGCTTTCACGAAGTCCGGCGTTGGATATGCGCACAAAGGTGGCGCGTTCGCGGAAATCGGCAAGGTCGCGGCCACCAACATAACCCATAGCGGCTTTCAGGCCGCCTGCAAGCTGATGCAGCACGCCAGACACAGGTCCTTTGTAGGGGACCTGCCCCTCGATGCCTTCCGGCACCAGTTTCAGCGTGTCGCGAACCTCCGCCTGGAAGTATCGGTCGGCCGAGCCGCGCGCCATGGCGCCGACCGAACCCATGCCGCGATAGGCCTTGAAGGAGCGGCCCTGGTGCAGATAGACCTCGCCCGGGCTTTCGTCGGTGCCGGCAAGCAGCGAGCCGATCATGGCGGCACTGGCGCCGGCGGCAAGCGCCTTGGCCAGATCGCCGGAATATTTGATGCCGCCATCGGCGATCACCGAGGCGCCCGATTTGTGCGCAGTTTCCACCGCCGACATGATGGCCGACAGCTGCGGCACGCCGACGCCGGCGACGATGCGGGTGGTGCAGATGGAGCCGGGGCCGATGCCGACCTTGACGGCATCGGCGCCGGCATCGATCAGCGCCTGGGTGCCCTCGGCGGTGGCGACGTTGCCGGCCAGGATGCGCACCGAGTTGGACAGTTTTTTCGCCCGCGTGACGGCATCAAGAACGCGCTGCGAATGGCCATGCGCGGTGTCGATGACCAGAAGGTCGACGCCTGCCTCGATCAGCCGCTCAGCGCGCTCGAAACCGTCGTCGCCGACGCTGGTGGCGGCTGCTGCGCGCAGACGCCCCTGCGCGTCCTTGGTGGCGTGCGGGTTGAGCTGCGATTTCTCGATGTCCTTGACGGTGATCAGCCCCACGCAATTGCCCTGCTTGTCGACGACGACGAGCTTTTCGATGCGGTGCTGATGCAGAAGCCGCTTGGCCTCGTCCTGGTCGACATTCTCCTTGACGGTGATCAGGTTCTCACGGGTCATCAATTCATAGACTTTCTGCGCCGGATCGGAGGCGAAGCGCACGTCGCGATTGGTCAGGATGCCGACCAGCCGGCCGCTCTTGTGGCCGCCGGAGCCGCCATTCTCGACCACCGGAATACCCGAGATCGAGTAGGTGCGCATCAGCGACAACGCGTCGGCCAGCGTCGCGTCGGGACCGATGGTGACCGGGTTGACCACCATGCCGGATTCGAATTTCTTCACCTGCCGCACCTGCTCGGCCTGCTCGGCCGGCGAGAAATTGCGGTGGATGACGCCGATGCCGCCGGCCTGCGCCATGGCGATGGCAAGCCTTGCCTCCGTGACGGTATCCATGGCCGCCGACAGGATCGGCACGTTGAGGTCGATGTCGCCGGCAATCCGGGTGCGGATGTCGGTCTGGCCGGGCATGACTTCGGAATGGCCGGGCTGCAAAAGCACGTCGTCAAAGGTCAGCGCCAGCGCGCCGGTGGACGTTTCGATGATTTTTGCCATGGCCAGCCCTTTGAATGCGGGAAAAGCGCTGGACCGGGATGGACAGCGCGACTCTCTTCTTCCCTTTCAGGATTGGCGGTGGCTGGTACCACGTCCCGGCACGGAAGAAAAGCCGATCGTTGCGGACGCTTCAGCTTCTATTGCGAACCAAGGAAAGCATCCAGCAAAGCGTGACGCGGCGATGCAAAGGGGTTGACGACGGTTACACCGCCCCAGGTGAAGCCGTCCTGCAGGTCTTCCGACAGAAGCAGCCGGCAACCCGTTTGGGATGCAGCCGAAAGAATGACGGCATCCCAGATGCCGAAGCGATGGTCCGCCGCAAGATCGACAGCCATCGTCATCACCTCCGGCGTCGTCCCGGCAACCGGGAACGCGTCGCGCCAGCTAAGCAGCGCATCCCGAGCCTCCTTGGGCGACCTTCCAGCCTCGCGGACAAGGACCTTGAACAGTTCACCCAGCACCTGGACCGGAACAATGGCAGCGTCTTGTGGAACCTTGCGCAGCAGTTCGAGAACGTGGTCGCGTTTGGCTACGTTGTTAACGCCCTCTGCGTAGGCAAGAATGTTGGTGTCGAGCGCGACCCTCACAGGTCATCCTCGTAGAGCTCATCGCGGGTCCAGCGTCCTGCATCGGCAACCGGCTGCCGTTCGAGTCGCGACAGCAATGCCGCGCGCGAGCGGGAGGCCACACCCTCGTGCCTCTCCGCAGGCACGATCCGTGCCACCGGCCGACCATGGCTTGTCACGACGTAGCTCTGGCCCTCGCGTACCTCACGCAGGATGCGAGAAAATCTGCGATTGGCATCGGCTGCCGAAACGGCCTCTTCCATGATCATAACGTCCTGTAGTTATTTTCACTACAATAGGGATAGTGTCCGCTTTTTGCAAGCAATCGTGTATCGCAGCCGCCACCGGAGGTTGCGGTCGCATAAAAGTGACAGCAATTTAACACGACATTGGTGTCCAGCCGTGATAACCGCCCTGCCTGCCGGCAAACTCCCGGTCGGCAACATCTGGAATCAAGCCCGGACGCGTTCCTTTGAACCGAACCATTCCGCTCATATTGGCGGTCGCTCTTTTCATGGAAAACATGGATTCGACCGTCATCGCCACATCGCTGCCGGCGATCGCCCTCGACATCCACACCAGCCCGATCGCGCTCAAGCTGGCGTTGACCTCCTATCTTGTGTCGCTGGCGATCTTCATTCCCATCAGCGGCTGGATGGCGGATCGCTTCGGCGCCAAGAACGTTTTCCGCGCCGCGATCGCGGTGTTCATCGTCGGTTCGGTCGCCTGCGCCGTTTCGGGCTCGCTGCCGGCCTTCGTGGTGTCGCGCTTTCTGCAAGGCATAGGCGGCGCCATGATGACGCCGGTCGGGCGCCTGGTGCTGGTGCGCGCCACGCCCAAGAGCGAACTTGTCGCGGCGATGTCCTGGCTGACCGTGCCGGCATTGGTGGGCCCGCTGGTCGGACCGCCGATCGGCGGCTTCATCACCACCTACTTCACCTGGCACTGGATCTTCCTGATCAATGTGCCGATCGGCCTGATCGGCATCTGGCTGGCCACCCGCTTCCTGCCGGAAACCGAATCGATGGAGACGCCGCCGCTCGATTTCGTCGGCTTCGTGCTGAGCGGGCTGGCGGCGTCCGGCGTCGTGTTCGGCCTGTCAGTGATCAGCTTGCCCTATCTGCCGCCGGCGACCGGCTTCATCACCGTGGGCGTCGGGCTGGTGTCGGGCGCTCTCTACCTCATGCATGCGCGCCGTGCCAGGAACCCCCTGCTGGCGCTCGACTTGTTCCGCAACCAGGTATTCCGCTCCTCCGTGCTTGGCGGCGGACTTTTCCGCATCGGCATCGGCGCCGTGCCGTTCCTGCTGCCGCTGATGTTCCAGATCGGTTTCGGGCTGACGCCGTTCCAGTCCGGCATGATTACCTTCGTCTCCGCGATCGGCGCCATCGGCATGAAATTCGTCACAGCGCTGATCTTCCGCGTCGTCGGCTTTCGTCGCGTGCTGATCGTCGGCTCGCTGGTGGCCGCCGCGTCGATCGCCGTCAACGGCCTGTTCACGCCCGATACGCCCTATCTCTTGATGCTGGCCATGCTGCTGGTGGGCGGCTTCATCCGCTCGATGTTCTTTACCGGCATCAACGCCCTCGCCTACGCCGAGGTTTCAGCCGAGGACACGAGCAAGGCAACACCGATCGCCGCCGTGTTCCAGCAACTGTCGATCGCGCTGGGCGTGGCGGTTGCCGGCGGCATCCTGGAAGTATCGACGGGTATCCACGGCGGCCCGTTGACATTGCCGGACTTCCATACCGCCTTCTTCATCGTCGCGGCAATTTCCGCCGCCGCATCGCTGTCGTTCATGCGGCTGGCGCCCGATGCCGGCAACGCCGTATCGGGCCACGGCCGCCTGACCATGCCCAAGCCGCTGGAACCGGTGAGGTCGCCGGGGGAGTGAGACGGTTCAGCCGTCGCCGTCCGCCGGCCCTTCGCCATGGCTCCGTGCGCTCAAGTTCTTCGAGACATCCACTGGACGTTCCGATCCGCCTGATGGCGGACCGGATTCTCGCCCTTTGAAATCCTTCGCCAGTAGATACAGCTCCACCGACTCATCGCGCGACGCAGGCGGCTTGACGTGGTGGACGGACCGGAAATTCTTCTTCAGCATCGAGAGCAGCTCGTTTTCGGCGCCGCCCTGGAACGTCTTGGCCAGGAAGTGGCCGCCCGGCTTCAGCACCGACAGCGCGAAATCGGCGGCCACCTCGCACAGATGCATGGTGCGGATGTGGTCGGTCCGCTTGTGGCCGGTGGTGGGCGCCGCCATGTCGGACAGCACGACATCGGGATCGCCGCCAAGCGCCTCGGCCAGCTTCCGCGGCGCCTCGGGATCGAGGAAATCCATCAACAGCACCGGCGCGCCGGGCACCGCGTCCATCTCCAGATAGTCGATGCCTACGACATGCGGATTTTCCGCGGTCGATTTGGTCCGCGCGGCCGCGACCTGGCACCAGCCGCCGGGGGCCGCACCAAGGTCGATCACCTTCATGCCGGGTTTCAGCAGATGGTGCTTGTCGTCGATCTCGATCAGCTTGTAGGCCGCGCGCGAGCGGTAGCCGTCAGCCTTGGAGCGCTGGACGTAGGGATCGTTGATGTGGCGCTGCAGCCAGCGGCGCGACGATTCCTTCAGCCCGCTTTTCTTCTTGATCCGCGTCTTCAGCACGCGAATGCCGGCTGAGCCCGGCTTTTCCGGTTTCTTGGTCATTGGTTGACTTCTTGTCCAAGTTTTCTCGCTTGCCGGGTTGTGGCCGCTTTTCGGCGGCAGCGCGTTTGGCAAACGGCTTCCCCCACTCCGTCGCTGCTTCGCAGCGCCACCTCTCCCCCCTCCGGAGGGAGAGGAAGGGCGCCAAGATTGGCTAGCTCGCGCCATTCCTCTCCCCCGTCGATCGGGGGAGAGGTGTCGAGCGAAGCTCGACGGAGTGGGGGTCGACTGCTCACCGGAGCAACGCTTGCGCCAGCTTGCCCGAGCGTGACTTCTGGACAAACGGAGCCGTTTGTCCGCGAAAACCGGTCGCCACTTTTAGCTGACGCGGTTCTGCGGTTCGGGATCATGTTCTGCCGCGCCCATCGTTGCGCCAGACGCCGTCATCGGCCATCAGCTCGCTCAATATGCCCTCGCGCAAGCCACGGTCGGCAACGCGCAGCCGCTCCGACGGCCACACGGCGCGGATCGCTTCCAGGATGGCGCAGCCGGCCAGCACCAGGTCGGCGCGGTCCGCGCCGATGCAGGGATTGGCGACACGCTGCTGGAAATCCCAGCCGACAAGTTTTTCCACCATGCGGTCGACGCTGTCCCTGTCCATCCACAGGCCGTCGACGCGGCGGCGGTCGTAGCGCTCGAGATCGAGATGGACGCCGGCAAGCGTCGTCACCGTTCCGGAAGTGCCCAGCAGATGAAATTTCGGGCTGGCCTTGAGGTGGCTAAGCCGATCGCGGCCATCGAAGGCGGCGAGCCGGGCGGCGACGTCGTCGACCATGGCGCCAAAAATCTCGCGCGTCACCGTGCGGCCGCCGAAACGCTCGGCCAGCGAGACGACGCCGACCGGCAACGACGTCCATGACACTATATGGTTGGCGAGCCGCGGCGAGCGGCGGCCGGTGAGATCGATCAGCGCGATCTCGGAGGAGCCGCCGCCGATGTCGAACAGCACGACGCCCTGCGTGTCGCGCTCGACCAGCGAACCGCAGCCGGACACCGCCAGCCGCGCTTCGGTCTGTCGGTCGATGATTTCGAGCTTGAGGCCAGCCTCGCGCTCGACGCGCTCCAGGAACTCGACGCCGTTCGCCGCCGAGCGGCAGGCCTCGGTGGCGATCAGCCGCGCCTTCCTGATCTTGCGGTTGCGCAGTTTCTCGCCGCAGACCTTCAGGGCCTCGACCGCGCGGTCCATCGCCGGTTGGCCGAGGCGGCCGCTGGCCGTGAGCCCCTCGCCCAGTCGCACGATGCGCGAAAAGGCGTCGATGACACGAAACTGGCCATGACGCGCCGGCACGGCGACCAGCAGCCGGCAATTGTTGGTGCCGAGATCGAGCGCGGCAAATACCGGCAATTCCGGCATCGTCGGGCGACGGGCCCCCGGTTCGGGCCGAGCCACCGCGATGGGCGGTGTGGCTATGCCTGCAGGCGCCGCGCCAGCCGCGGCGGCGCGTGGCGCCGGCGCCCCACTCGCCGCGGGACGGATATCGTCGCGCGCAAAAACCTTGCGCCCGCGCCGGCGTTTGCGCCTTTTCTTGGCCTTGCCCTTTTGGTGGTGGTTCGCGTCGCTCGCCTGCCCGTCGGCGGAGCGTGGCTCCGTCGGGCGGCGTTGCTGCCATTTGGCGGTCCCCGGGCCTGCCGGCCTCGGGGAAGCGCTGGACGCGCCCACCTCCGGCGCGCCGGCGCCGGTGTCGCGGTCTTCCACTGTCGTTCCTTCCGGCGCCGCGCGAACCGGCGAACGGACGCAGCAGGCGCTTCTTTGTTTCAAGTTGCCGCCAGACTAACAGCGCCGGCCCGGATCACCAAGTGCCGCGTGGCACGAATTTTGCCGGGCTGTCCGCAAACCGCCCGCTGCCGCGTCTTACGCAAAGTGGGGGTAAACAGCGACTTTCAGCACAAATGCGTGTGGGGACGGTCGCATGGCCGGGCCGATATTCCCGCTCGGCTGTCGATTTTCCGCCTCTCGACGACGATAACGATTGCGGCTTGCCATGGCGGCAAGGGCCGGCGGTTGAATAGCCGGCTTCGATGAGGCATCTCTGAAATAGAGGGGGCAAAGCGATCGGAATCGCCGACCGCTTTCCCGCAATGACAGCGAAGGCAACGGGCCCGCAACGCATGGCAGTCAGGCAATGAACTGGAGACGCTATTTCTGGCCGGTCGTCGGCGTCGGGGCGGTGATTTTCTCGCTCCTGCTGCTCTGGCACGAATTGCGCGGCATTTCGCTGGATGATGTCTGGGACGGTATTGCGGCGATCCCGGCCCGCGGCTGGATCCTCGCGGGGCTGAGCTCGGTTGTCGCCTATGCCTCGCTCGCCGGCTACGACCACATCGCGCTCCTGCATATCGGCAAACGCGTGTCGTGGCTGTTCGTCACGCTGTGCTCCTTCACCACCTACGCGCTGTCGCACAATATCGGCGGCTCGGTGTTTTCGGGCGCCGTCATCCGTTATCGCGCCTATGGCACGAGGGGATTGAGCGGACAGGACGTCGGCGTGCTGGTGGCGATCTGCTGGATTACCTTCGTGCTGTCGACGGTACTTGCCTCCGGCCTCGTTCTGGTGCTCGAACCGCAGATCATCGACCGCTTCTCCGGCATAGCCCATCACGGCCTGTCGCGGGCTGCGGGCATCGTCATGCTTGCCGTCGTCGCCGCCTATATCTTCGGCAGCTGGCTGCATCTGCGGCCGCTGAAGATCGGCAGCTTTCAGATTCACTATCCGGCCCTGCCGATCGTGGCGCGACAATTACTGATCGGCCCGATCGAACTCCTGGCGGCAGCCGCGATCATCTTCTTTGCCCTCCCCGGGACCCATAACCCCGGCTATTTCGTGGTGCTCGGCGTGTTCCTCGTCTCCTTCTCGATCGCGCAGATCTCGCACGCGCCGGGTGGGCTGGGCGTGTTCGAGGTGGTGTTCCTGGCCGGGCTCTCCGACATGGACCCCGTGGGCGTGCTGGCGGCCCTGCTGGTATTCCGGCTGTTTTATCTCATCGTCCCGCTGTTTCTGGGCCTGGGCATCGTGCTCTATTTCGAGCGCTCGCAGTTCGGGCGGACAGGCAATTGAAAAGCCGCGCCGAAACATCACAATTGAAACACCGGCAGGCTTGACTATTTTCTGCTGGCGGCTACAAGGCAGCGCTCACAGCGGTTCGCCCGCTCGGCCCGCGCGGTTTATGACCTCGCCTGCTGGGGAATAGGTTAACGGTAGACCCACGGACTCTGACTCCGTTAGTCCTGGTTCGAATCCAGGTTCCCCAGCCAGCTTCACTCCCACCGTCCGCACCAGACCAACCAGCCTGATCCGCCGTCTCGCGATCGAACAGGCAGCCCGATCATCACGGGTTGAAATATCGGGGCGGCCTCTTACCTCGGTGAAGGGCGGGCGAACAATCCAGCAGATCGGAGAGCGGTTTTGGCGTCTCGCGGGATTCGACTACCGGCTATCCTGTTTCTTCTCACCGGCACGGGCGCGCTCTGGTCCTGCGTCGTTCCCGACGATACGTCCAAGCTTGCGAAAGAGGATCCCACAACGGCTGCCGCCCAAAAGGAAATGGTCGGCCTCAGCGAAGCGGACCTGCGAATGTGCGCGGGGTTCCCCACCGCCACCGCCGACGAAGGAGCATCGGGGCAAATCTGGAGCTATGAGCGCGCGGTGCAGCGGGGCAATGTCAATGTCGTGCTTCCTACCTTCGCGGTGGGCCCCATCCCTTCCGTCGGCGGGTCGTTGAATGTCGCTCCGGGAGGTTATTGCAACACACAGGTTCGCATCGTCGATGGCCGTGTGGCTGAGGTCGCCTATGCGGGCGACAACAACCTTCCAAACCGCCGCGATGGGCTGTGTGTCAGCGCCGTCGACGCATGCGTCGTCTATGCCCGCAAACAAAACAAGGCCAGGCCTGGCAGTTAATGGCGTTCGACACCGGTGCGGGTGAGCCCGGCGTTGCCATAGGCGCTGCACGGGCTGGTGGAATGCCTGACACGGCGCGGCGAAGCGAGGCGTTGCCGGCGCTGCAAGCAAGGTTGGCCAAGATGGATGTACCAATCAGCTCGTCATGCCTGTGCAGGACGAGCGTGCAGCCGGCGCCGAGTTCTTGCCGTTAAGTCTATCATCACATGCATCCGCGCGACCGCCGGACGTCCCGATCCGTATTCCTCATACTGGCGGTCGGTGATCGCGGCTCAAATGCAGGGGGGAATGGAACCAGATCGGCCCTGCAACGTCATAGAAGCAGGTGCTCATGCAGGAGTGTGACGTCGATGACCAGGCTCCTTCTCGTCGCGGCTGTCGTGCTCGCCATGGCATGTGACGTATCGGCGGCGGCAAAGCTGGACGTCGCAGCCGTCAACAACGCGCAATTCGACGACAGCGAAGCAAAAGGCGTCAGTGCGACCGTGCTGAAGGCACAGATCCTTCTGGATCGCGCGCGCTTCTCGCCGGGCCTGATCGACGGCCGCGCAGCAGAGAACTTCGCCAAGGCGGTCCGGGCGTTTCAGGCAGCCAACGGGCTGCCCGCCGATGGTAAGCTCACCCGCCAGACCTGGGACAAGCTGGTCGCGACCTCCCCGAGCCCGGCGCTCGAGACGTACGAGCTGACGCGCAAGGATGTGCGCGGACCGTTTACCAGGCGAATTCCGGCGCGCATGGAGAAAATGGCCCGCCTGCGCAGGCTCGGCTACCACAACGCGGCGGAAAAAATAGCGGAGCGCTTCCACGTCAGCCAACAGTTGCTTCAACGGCTCAACCCTGGCGTCGGCTTCAGGAAGGCCGGGCAAAAGGTGCTGGTGCCTGCCGTCACCCGAGGCGATCCGCCCGCGGGTGTTGCTGAGGTCGAGGTCGACAAGGGCGCGCGCCAGCTTCGCGTGCTCGACCCGTCCGGCAAAGTGCTTGCGGTGTACCCCGCCTCGATCGGCAGCCAGGAGAAGCCGGCGCCGAGCGGCCAGGCAGAGGTCAAACGCGTGGTGCACAACCCCACCTATCACTACGATCCCGACTTCGCCTTCAAGGGAGTCAGGACCAAACGCCCCTTCAAGATCGCCGCCGGGCCAAACAATCCGGTGGGATCGGTCTGGATCGATTTGTCCATCGAAAGTTACGGCATTCACGGGACTCCGGACCCGAGCAAGATCGGGAAAACCTTCTCGCATGGCTGCATCAGGCTGACCAATTGGGACGCCGAAGACCTCGCCTCCGAAGTGCACGAGGGCACGAAGGTCATCTTCACCGGCGAAGCGGTGGGATCGATCGACCAGGGATCGCCGTAGAGGCAACCGGGGGACTCACTTTCACTTGGCTGCTGCCATTGAGGCGCTGCCGGCCTTGCCGTCAGCCGGCCGGCGCCTCGATTCACGGCGAAATCACCCCAGCCACTTCTCATAATCGGACACCAGCAGGTGCAGCGGGGCGACGTCCTCGTCGATGTTGGAGAAGCGACCGATCGGCTCGCGAAATACATTGTCGGTGAGATCGTCATTGACGGTCGACACCTCGCCGATCAGTACGTCCTTGCCTTCGGCCCAGAAGGCATGCCAGACGCCGGGCAGCAGCGTGACGCTCTGGCCCGGATCAAGCTTCAGCAGCCCGCCCGCCGGCAACCGGTGGATGGTGCCGTCGACAGGCACCGACACCTCGGCCTTGGGATCGATGCCGCCGTCGCGATCGTGCATGAACAGTTCCAGCACCAGCTTGCCGCCGCCACGGTTGATGATGTCCTCGGCCTTGATGTTGTGGCGGTGCATCGGCGAGAGCTGGTCCTTGCGCGAGATCATGATCTTCTCGGCATAGAGCATGCCCATGCCTTTCTTCATGTCCTCGTAGCGGCCGTTGCGCACTGTGAACAGGAACAGGCCAAGCTCCTTGAATTTTTCCTGGCCGTAATCGGTGATGTCCCAGCCGAGCCGCGAGGTGAAGATGGCCGAAGAATCGACCTGGCGCGCCTTCATCTCTTCCGGCGACCAGTAGGCGAAGGGCGGCATGATGTAACCGAACGAGCGGATGAAAGCGTCGGCTTCGCGGATGATGTCGTTGATGGCGGAGCGTTTCATGATCGTGGTCCTCGTGTCGACTTTTCCGACAAATCGCATAGCCGAACGACGATGCGGTGTCGATCCGTATTGCCTCGCCCCGGCTTGCAGCGCGGACGCATGGAACCACGGATCCGCTCGGCTGGCCGCGTGACATAAGGCGCTTTCAGGGCCATAACCCCTGCGGATTCCACAGGGTGACAGATGATGCCGACCATTCACGACCTCGATACGCCATCGATCCTGATCGACGCCGCGCGCGCCGAAGCCAATATTGCCCGCGCGCAGGCGCATGCCGACCGCCACGGGTTGAAGCTCAGGCCGCACATCAAGACGCATAAGCTGCCCTATTGGGCGAAGAAGCAGGTGGCGGCGGGCGCGGTCGGCATCACCTGCCAGAAGATCGGCGAGGCCGAGGTGATGGCCGATGCCGGGCTGACCGACATTTTTCTCCCCTACAACATCCTTGGCCGCGCCAAGCTGGAGCGGCTGAAGGCGCTGCATGGGCGCGTCACCCTGTCGGTGACGGCGGACAGCATGGAGACGATCGAAGGCTTGGCCGCCACCTTCACCGATGCCGGCCATCCCCTGCCGGTGCTGGTCGAATGCGACACCGGCATGGGGCGCTGCGGCGTGCAGACGGCCGGTGAAGCGGTTGGCCTGGCAAGACAGATCGAGACGGCAAAGGGCCTCGCCTTCGGCGGGTTGATGACCTATCCGGCCGCGGGCCGTGCGGGGGAGGCCGAAGCCTGGCTCGCCGGCGCCAGGCAGGCGCTGGCCGCCTGCGGTCTCGCCTGCGCGCGCATCTCCAGCGGCGGCACGCCCGACATGTGGCGCTCGGGCGAAGACAGCGTCGTCACGGAATACCGCCCCGGCACCTACATCTATCTCGACCGCTACCAGGTCGCCAAGGGCGTCGGCAGCCTCGACGATTGCGCGCTGAGCGTGCTGTCGACCGTGGTCAGCCATCCGACGCGGACGCGTGCCATCCTCGACGCCGGCAGCAAGGCGCTGTCGAGCGATACGCTGGGGCTCGCCGATTTCGGCGAGTTGCTCGGCGTTGCGGGAGCGCGGGTGACGGGCCTGAGCGAGGAACACGGCACGGTCACGCTCTCAGGCGATGGCAAGCTTCGCATCGGCGAGCGCGTGCGCGTGGTGCCCGACCATTGCTGCGTCGTCACCAACCTGTTCAATGAGGTCAATTTGATCGACGGCGAGACGGTGCTGGAAACCCTGCCGGTGGCCGCACGTGGGCGGATGGGATGACTTCTTTGGCCAGGCCGCGGGTGATTCAAGCCGGCTGACGCTCAGCCTGCCGGGCCGCGACCCTGCGCATCGCAATCACCCGCCGCCGGTGGATTTCGGTACGCATCGCCATCAGGTGCAGCGCGAAGAACAGCACCGTGAAGCCGATGGCCATCACCAGCAGCGGCCATAGCATCGAGGGGTCGATGGTCGATCCGCCCATGCGGAACACCGAGGCCGGCTGATGCAGCGTGTTCCACCAATCGACCGAGAATTTTATGATCGGGATGTTGATGAAGCCGACCAGCGTGATGATGGCGGCGGCCCAGGCGGCGCGGCCGGCATCATCGAGCGCGCGGGTCAGCGCGATGATGCCGAGATACATCAGGAACAGCACGAAAACCGAAGTCAGCCGCGCGTCCCACACCCACCAGGTGCCCCACATCGGCTTGCCCCAGATCGAACCGGTGACCAGCGCCAGCGCGGTGAAGACGGCACCTATGGGGGCCGCCGATTTCAGTGCGACATCGGCCAGCGGATGGCGCCAGACCAATGTGCCGAGCGCCGAGAGCGCCATCAGCGTGTAGCACATCATGGCCAACCAGGCGAAAGGCACATGGATGTACATGATGCGGACGGTGATGCCTTGCTGGAAGTCCTCGGGCGCGGCGAAGCTCATATAGAGGCCGGCGGCAAGGGTCAGCGCCGCAATCGTCGCCAGCCACGGCACCACCCGGTCGGCAAGCGCCA
Source organism: Mesorhizobium sp. B2-6-4 (assembly GCF_006441495.1). NCBI lineage: Bacteria > Pseudomonadati > Pseudomonadota > Alphaproteobacteria > Hyphomicrobiales > Phyllobacteriaceae > Mesorhizobium > Mesorhizobium sp. B2-6-4. Next base: position 112,695 of record NZ_VFUE01000012.1, on the reverse strand, counting down.
CGAACCGTGTCGGGTTGGCAAGATCGGTCCAGCCGCTCAGGCGTGAAGTGCTGTCGCTCATGCCGCTTTAAATAGCCCGGCTATGCGTCTGGGGCAATCGAGGGAGTGTCGCAGGCCTTGTCACCTCCCCTTGGGGGGTTGCTGCGAAGCAGCGGGGTGAGGACGGCGGCGCTCCCCGACCGGACCTTCGGTCCGACCTCCCACGGGGGAGGTAAAAGAACCCGCTCAGGCGGCCTCGCCCTGTATCGAGCGGCTGAGGCGGCGGACCTCTTCGTCGTTGAGCAGGCCGCCGGCGCGCAGCAGGCTGGCGAAACGGCCGTTGCGCAGCGACAGCTCGGCGAAGCCGCCCATTTCGACCACCCTGCCCTTGTCCATGAACACGACCAGATCGGCGTCGCGGACGGTGGTCAGGCGGTGGGCGATGATGAAGGTGGTGCGGTCGCGGCGCAATTCGTCGATCGCTTCCTTGACGCGGTCTTCTGTCTCGACGTCGAGCGCGCTGGTCGCCTCATCCAGCACCAGGATCGGAGCATCCTTCAACACGGCGCGGGCAATGGCGATGCGCTGGCGCTCGCCGCCGGACAACTGGCCGCCGCGTTCGCCGACCACCGTGTCGTAGCCATTGCTCTTGGCCAGGATGAAGTCCTGTGCGGCAGCCGCGTCGGCGGCGGCATGGATCTCGTCGTTGGTCGCATCGGAGCGGCCGACGCGGATGTTGTCCTCGATCGAGCGGTTGAGCAGGCCCGCATCCTGGAACACGGTGGCGATCGAATGGCGCAGCGACTTGCGGGTCACGGTGCGGGTGTCGATGCCGTCGATCAGGATACGGCCGGTGGACGGCGAGAAGACGCGCTGCAACAGATTGATGAGCGTGGTCTTGCCGGCGCCGGTCGGCCCAACGATGGCTACGGTCTGGCCCGCCTGGACCTCGAAGGAGACGTCGTGGATGCCCTGCCCCGAATTGGCGAATTCGAAGCCGACATTCTCGAAGCGGACATGGCCGGTGACGTTAGTGAGATCGCGCAGCCCGTCCGGTTCGGCGGCGTCGGCCGCCGAGTCCTCGAGATGGTAGAAATCCTCGAGCTTGGCGCGGGCTTCCGAAATCTGGTTGGCGAATGCCGACATCTGGTCGAGACGTGCGATCAGCAGCGTTGCAAAACCGGTGAAGGCGATGACGTCGCCGATGCGCAGCTGGCCGTGGGTGACCAGATAGGCGCCGATCAAAAGCACCACCATCATCGAAATCGTCGACGACAGACGATGCAGCGCATTGGCCATGGCCCACCAGTCGAGCACAGGGTTCTGCGCATCGAGCAGGTTCTTGACGTAGCGGCGCAGCGTATCGGCCTCATGGCCGAGGCGGTTGTAGCTCTGCAAAACGGCGACGTTGCTGACCGAGTCCGTCACATGGGCGAATACGGTGTGATAGTGGCGCTCCACGGCGGCCTGGCCTGCCTTGGTCCGCTTCATCACCAGCCGGCCGATGCCGACATAGAGCACGCCGAGAGCCAGCAGCACCATCGACATGCGCACGTCCATGCTGAGCGCGGTCGGGATCAGCAGGAACAACGCGACGGCCGTGGACAGATGCTGGCGCATGAATTCGAGCCAGAGACTAAACAAGGTCTCCACGGCACGCAGCAGCGTGTGCAGGGAATTGGACGTGCCGCGCTGATGATGCCAGGCGAGCGGCATGGTGATGACGCGCTCGAAGGAGTCGCAGAGCACTTCGCTGCGCCGGGCGTGGGCGAAGCGGTCGGCGCCGCGCGCCACAAGAACGAACGCGATAATGTTGAAGGCGCCCAGGCCGGCCCAGAGGGCGAGGGTCGAAAAGACGGAGCCGTGTGCGGAAATCGCGTCGATCACGCGACCGAACATGATCGGCTCCAGGATGGCGATGATGGCCAGCGCGACATTGGCTGAGCAGATCAGCGCTACGCGTTTCCTATCAGCTGCCAAATAACCGAGCGCTCGCCAGTAGATTTGCAGAAGGGACACTTCAGCTACTCCGCCAAAACATTTATTGTGCACCGCACCATTTCTTGACACGTATCGGTTAACGCGTCGCAAAACAATGCCCGTCTATCCCTTCCGTTCCCGTTTAGCGAACAAAAGATGACGACGATGCGAAATCTCACGTGATCACCTAACGGGTTGAGATAAAAGGTGAAATGTCAGCCTTGCGGCAAAATCATGGCAGCCGCTGAGCGCTGCCAAATTTTTAATCACGGCGATCTTGCCCGGCATGGCCCGACCGGATCCGCCGGCTGCCCAAGCGGAGATCTGCAAATAGACAAAAGACTATCCCGCGCATTCCGGAGGATGCGCGGGACAGGGTTGAAGCTGTTGATTTTACGAGGGTATCTTCACGACAACTTCGACCTTGCTACCAGCCTTCGGTTGGAAAGACGCGGATTTCGTCTTCGAACCATCAACTTCAAGCGAGATCGACTTGGTCTTTTTGTCGCGGACGACACGCACCGTGACTTCGGCCCCCAGCATTTTGAGCGTGGCGGCGTAGCCATCCCAATGGCTGGGCAGTTTCGGCCTAAACGTGATCTGCTTTCCACGCCGCTCGATGCCGAGAATGCCTTCGACCGCCGCCCGGTACAGCCAGCCCGCCGAGCCCGTGTACCACGTCCAGCCACCGCGGCCGCCCTTGTTGTCGCTGGCATTGCCGTCGCCGGCGTAGATATCGGCCGCAACCACGTAGGGCTCGACGCGGTAACGCTCGGCCGAGGCCTCGTCCAATGCGTGGTTGACCGGGTTCAGCATCGAGAAGCAGCGATAGGCCTCGTCGTTCAGCCCCATTTCGGCCAGCGCGATGACGAACCAGGTGGCGGCATGGGTGTACTGGCCGCCATTCTCGCGAACGCCCGGCGGGTAGCTCTTGATGTAGCCCGGATCCTTCTTCGTCTTCGAAAAGGGCGGCGTGAACAGCTTGAGGATCTTGAGTTCGTCGTCGACGAGCAGCTTGGTCGCCTGCTGCATCGCCGTCGTCGAACGCGCCGGATCGCCCTCGCCCGAGAGCACGCTCCAGGACTGGGCGATGGAGTCGATCCTGCACTCCTGGGATGAGCGCGAACCGAGCGGCGTGCCATCGTCAAAACTGCCGCGCCGATACCATTCGCCGTCCCACGCCGTGCTCTCCAGCGCGCGTTTCAGCGCGTCGGCATGCTTTGCCCAGGCCTGCGCGTGCTTGGCATCACCCTCCGTCTTGGCCACGGCGGCGAAGTCGCCCAGCGTCCGCAGCAGGAACCATCCGAGCCAGACGCTCTCGCCCTTGCCTTGCTCGCCGACGCGGTTCATGCCGTCATTCCAGTCGCCGCCGAGGATCAGCGGCAGCCCGGCGGGACTGCTGCGCGCAATGGCAAGATCGAGCGCACGCGCGCAATGCTCGTAAAGGGACGCCGTCTTTTTCGAAATTTCGGGCGTGAAGAAAGCATCGTGCTCGCCCTCGCCGAGCGGCTGTCCATCGATGAAGGGCAGCTGCTCCTTCAGGATGGTGGCGTCACCCGTCACCAGCAGGTAGCGCGCGGTGGCATGGGCCAGCCAGACCACGTCGTCGGAGATCAGCGTACGCACACCCGCCCCGGTGCGCGGCAGCCACCAATGCTGCACGTCGCCTTCAGGGAACTGCCGACGCGCCGCGTTGAGGATCTGGTCTCGCGCCAGTTTGGGATCGTGCGCCAGCAGAGCCAGCGTGTCCTGCAACTGGTCGCGGAAGCCGAAGGCGCCACTGGCCTGATAGAAGGCAGAGCGGGCGCGGATGCGGCAGGCGAGGCTCTGGTAGGGCAGCCAGTGGTTGACCATGGCGTCGAGCGCCTTGTCCGGCGTTTCGACCTGAATGGTGTCGAGGAAGCCGCGCCACTCGCGCTCGTTGTCGGCCAGACGCTGGTCGAAATCCCTGCCCCGATGCTTGCGCACCAGGGCGCTCGCTTCCGCGGCCGAGCCGGCGTCCCCGAGCAGCCAGAACAGCGTGACGTCGCCGCCGGCCGGAACATCGATGTCGCGGGCGATTGCAGCGCAGGGATCGTCGCCGGCCTCCACGCGGCCTGACAGTCCCGCGCCGCTCAGCACCGCCTGCGGAAACTCGCTGGTGCCGTGCCGGCCCAGGAATTCAGTCCGGTCTGCTGTCACCGAATGCACGCCGTCATCGGCGGCGAGGAAGGCGACGCGCTCCCCGAAATCGAGCCCGTAGGGGTTCTGTGCCAGCAAGGCGCCGGTGGCGGCATCGCGCGACGGAACGATGGTCGCCGCCGTGCGCGAGCGATGTCCGCCCAGCACCCATTCGGCATAGGCATAGACGCGCAGCCTGGCCGGCGCCGGGCCGGCATTCTGGATGCGCAGGCGGGAAATCTTCACCGGGTCGACCGGGTCGACGACATGGGTGAGGTCCATCGACAATGAGCCGCGCTTCGACCGGAAGGTGGAGAACCCTTGGCCGTGCCACGTCTCGTAAGTCATCGACGGATCGCGCACCACGGCGGCGAGCGGCGAGAATGCCCGGCCACTGGCGTGATCATAGATATAGATGCCCTCACCGGGCCGGTTCGAAACCGGATCGTTCGACCACGGCGTCAGCTGGTAGTCGCGGCTGTTGCGGCTCCAGGTGAAGGCAGCGCCTTCGGCGGAGACGTGGAAGCCGAACGAGGCGTTGGAAATAACATTGATCCAGGGCTGGGGCGTGGTGCTGCGGCCGGCCAGGCGCACGACATAATGCCGCCCGTCGCCCTCGAAACCACCGAACCCGTTCCATTGGCTGAGCCCGTGCCCGTCCGCCGCCAGGGCCTGCGAGCCAAAGGAATGTGTCATAGACGCCAATTCAGGCAATGCCGCCGGCTGCTGGGCATCGCGCGCCTGCAAGGCCGCCACCTCGGCCCGCTCGATCTGATCGAAGATGGTGCCGTTGCGCGTGTGCAGAACCACGCGGGCAACCGCAAGCAGCGTCTTGTAGGTGGTCTCGTCCATCAGGTCGCGGCGCACGGCGAATATGTGCTGGCGCGGTCCGAGCTCCTTGCCGCGCAAACGGCTGTTCTCGCATAGGGATTCGACCGCCCGCTGCAGGTCCTGCACATAGGAGGAGGCCTGTTCGTTGACGACGACGAAATCGATCATCATGCCACGGGTGCGCATGTATTCCTGGAAACGCAGTGCCTGCGCGACGATTTCGAGATCGGCGACGTCGCCGATCCTGACCAGGAAGATCGGGAAATCGCCCGAGATGCTGGTCGGCCACAGGCTCGACTGCTTGCCCAGTCCCGAAGCGATGGATTCTGCCGGCAGGCGCAGGAATGGATCCGGATAGATCAGGTAGCGCGCCAGCTTCTGTACGTTGGCGGCGTCGGCCAGGCTGAGGCCGAGATGCCGGGTCTGCACCTGGCTGCGCGTCCAGGCGAGCATGGCCTGGCGGGCAAAGCTCTCCGGGTGGTCGAGCCGGGCAATGGCCTCCTCCAGCTCCGCGCGGTTGGAACCGACGACGGTCCAGAAGGTCAGCGATATCTTCTTGTTGGCGGGCACGCGCACCTGGCGGCGCAGCGAAGCGACCGGATCGAGGGTAAAGCCGGAATGGCCGCCAAGCCGGGCGCCCGGATCGAAAGCCGCAGCGTCGACGATGGTGCGGCCACGGCCGATAAAGGCGCGCCTGTCGGTCTCGGCTTCGGCGTCGCGCGCCGGACCGGACGGGTCGGTGACGAAATGCACCATCGTCACGTCTGGCTCGCTGGTCTCGCGCTTGCGCCGCGTGGCGAAGATCGCCCCATTGTTGGGGGCAATTTCGGTCTCCACGAACATTTTCGAGAAGGCGGGATGGGCATTGTCGGATACCTCCAGGCCCAGCACCAGCTCGGCGAAGGAGGTCACTTCGATGTGACGGTCGGTCGGTCCCTCGTTGAACAGCGTCACGCGGCGGCCTTCGCCGTTGCCTTCCGAGATGACGATGCATTCGACCTCGGAGCGCAGCGTGCCGACCAGTTTGACGAAGCTCGCCTTGTCGTCGGAGAACAGCGTCTGGGTGCGCTCCTCGGCCGCGCGCTTCGGCTCCGCCGTCGCCGACCACCAGTCGCCACTGCCTGCGTCGCGCAAGAAGATGTAGGAGCCGAGCCGGTCCTCGGTCGGATCCGGCTGCCAGCGCGTGACGGACAGATCGCCCCACCGGCTGTAGCCGGAGCCTGTCGCGGTGACCATCACCGAATAGCGGCCGTTCGACATCACGTTGGTCGAACGCAGTGCCCGCACAGGATCGAGCACGATGCGGGTGTCGGGACTCTCGGTTTCGGTCTCGTCCTTCGCCCGTTCGTCCGCCTCGGTTCTGACGGTCGCAGTCGGGATGTCGCGCGGCGCCCTCTCCTGGAGCAGAAGTTCGGCCGACTCGATGACCGGATCGCTGTGAAAACGGTCGCGCAGGCGACCCTCGAAAATGGCATCGGCGACCGCCGCGATCGACATACCGGAATGGTGGGCCATGTAGTTCTGCACGACGACGTGATCGGTGCCTTCCGGCACGCGCTGCGGCGTGAAATCGACCGCGTCGTAGTAACCATGGCGGCCAAGCGCGCCGAGCTCCCGCAGTCGCGCTAGGTTCTGCACCGCTTCGCGCGGGTTGAACTGCGCGGCCAGCACGGTGGCGTAAGGCGCGATCACCGTGTTCTGGCCAAGGCCGCGCTTCAACCCGAGACCAGGCACGCCGAAATTGGTGTACTGGTAGGTCAGCTCGCGGTCGCGGGCGTTGTAGGCCGCTTCCGAGATGCCCCAGGGCACGTTCTTCTGGCGGCCATACTGGATCTGACGTTTGATGATCAGCTTGCTGGTCTGGTTGAGAATCGAACCTTGCGGTTCCTTCATCACCAGCGGCGGCATCAGATACTCGAACATCGAGCCGGACCAGGACATCAGCGCGCCCTGGAAGCCTATCTCGACGATCGGCCGGCCAAGCCGGAACCAGTGCTCAGTCGGCAGGTCGCCCTTTGCGATGGCGAACAGGCTGGTCAGCCGCGCCTCGGAGGCCAGAAGATCGTAGCAGCTCTCGTCGAGCTGGTGCTCCTCGACCCGGTAGCCGATCGACAGCAGCTTGCGCTCCGGCCGCATCAGGAACGAGAACTCCATCTCGAAGGCGAAGCGGCGCGTGCGCTCGCGCAGGGTGAGCAGCTTGGCCCGCAGCGCCTCGACCGCGTTGTCGTCGCTGTGGGCGTCGTGGACATGCGCCTCGCAGGTCGCTTCGAGCCTGGCCGCCCAGTCGACGATGACATCGCTCTGTGGCGATGCCGCCTCGGTGTGGATGGCGGTGGCGAGCTTGCGGATCTCGCCGGCCAGCACAGCCAAATTGATGGTGCGGATCGAGGCCATTTCCGGCTGCGCCTTGATGGTGTCGACGGCGCGCCGCATGCCGTCGAGGCGGTCGGCAAGGCGCTGGCGCAGCGGCCGCAGCTGACGGCGGTCGTCGGGCAGCTCATCCAGGCTCTCGCCGAGGATGGTCACTGTGTCGAGGATGCCCTCGAAATCGCCCTGGAGATGAACGGACGGCGCCTCGGCCCATTCGGCGCAGGCCGCCGCCACCGCCACCAAATGGCCGGCGAGATTGCCGCTGTCGACAGCCGAGATGTAGAGCGGATAGAGCGGCTTCAGTGTGGTGGTGTCGTACCAGTTGAAGAGATGGCCGCGGTTGCGCGGCATGCTCTCGATGGTCGTCATGGTGGCATCGATGCGGGTGATGGCGTCGGACAGGCTGATCCAGCCGAAATCGCGAGCCGAGACGACCGACAGGAGATAGACGCCGATATTGGTCGGGGAGGTGCGCGGCGCGACCACCGGCGCCGGGCTCTCCTGGAAATTGTCCGGCGGCAGGTGATGATGCTCCGCCGTGACGAAGGTTTCGAAATAGTGCCAGGTGCGGCGCGCCACGGTGCGCAGCGCATGGATGTCGGCCTGCGAGATGCGCAGCCGGTCCTCGGTCTCGGCCGAGCGGCTGATCCAGCTGGCGATCGCCGGGGAGCCGATCCAGAACAGAGCGAAGAAAAAGGCGACGAAGGCGCCGGTGGAATCGGCCAGCACCGGAATGGCGAGGCCGACGAAGCCGATGATCACGGCGCCGTACATCATGCCGTAGTAGGAGCCGATGTCGTTGTCGCCGGCCTTGTGCGCCTGCGAGGCGGTGCGCCATTCCAGCAGGTTCTGCCGGGAGACGAACAGCCGGTAGAGCGTGCGCACGATGGCGTCGCCCATCATCCAGGCGTTATGCGCCATCAGCACGATCTTCAAGGCCACCATGGCGGTGCCGAAGGCCACGTCGCGCGCCAGCGCGGAGAAATGGCCGCGCGGCGTCTGGTCACCGCTCTTGGGCAGTATGGCGTTGACGACGTCGAAAGTGGGCGCCATGAACAGGCTGAGGATCAGCAATGCCTGCCATTGTGCTGCCTGCGTGAAGGGCAGCAGCGTCCAGCCGGCGATCGCCGCCATCACCCAGAAGATCGGCGTCAGCGAGCGGCGCAGATTGTCGACCATCTTCCAACGCGACAGCGCCGGGACGCCGGAGCGCGGATCGAGGATGAAGCCCAGGAGCTGCCAATCGCCGCGCGCCCAGCGATGGTGGCGCGAGGCGTCGACCGAATAGCGGGTCGGGTAATCCTCGACCAGTTCGACGTCGGTGACGAGCGCAGAACGCGCCAGCGCGCCTTCGAGCAGATCGTGGCTGAGGATGGTGTTTTCCTCGATGCGGCCCTGCAACGCGGCCTCGAAGGCATCGACGTGGTAGAGGCCCTTGCCGGTGAAGGAACCGTCGCCGAAGACGTCCTGGTACAGGTCGGACACCGCAAAGACATAAGGATCGAGGCCGCGATTGGCCGAGAAGACCCGTTGGAAGAACGACGCCTCGTCGCCGCTGGTCAGCGAAGCGGTGATACGTGGCTGCAGGATCGTGTAGCCCGAGGTGACGACGCGCCTGGTGGCATCGAAATGCGGTCGGTTGAGCGGGTGGCAGAGCTTGCCGACAAGCGTAGCGACCGCATCGCGGGTGGTGCGCGTGTCGGCGTCGAGCGTCATTACGTGAACGACTTTTTCCGGCAGCGGCACATCGAGCGGCAGGAAGGTGGTGTCGCTGTCGCCGCGCAGCAGCAGGTCAAGCTCGTGCAGCTTGCCGCGCTTGCGCTCCCAGCCCATCCAGCATCCCTGCGCGGCATTATAGAGCCGGCGCCGGTGCAGGAGATAGAAGCGCGGCGCGCCTTCGGCGGGATAGCGGGCGTTGAGGCGGGCGATCTCGTCACGGGCGAATTCGAGAATCTCGGTGTCGGCCGCGTCGATCTCGGTCTTGCTGTCGGGCCAGTCCGACAGCAGGGCGAAGTGGATCTCGTCCGCCAGATTGGCGAGGTAGTGCACTTCGATGTTGCGGATGTTTTCCTCGACGTCGTCGCGCGAGCCGATCAGCGACGGCACCACCACCAGCGTGCGTGCCTCGGACGGCACGCCGTGCCTGTAGTCATAGCCGATAAGGCGCGTCGGCTTGAGGAACAGCGAGACAACGGTATTGAAGAAAGCGAGCGCGCCTTCGCTGGCCGGCACGGCAAACAGCGCCAGCATCAAGACGATCGAAGGCACAGACAGGCCGAGATTGGCAAGGGCATTGCCGGACACCACCAGCAGCAGCACGGTCAGCGCAAAGACCGGCAGGACGATGCCCAGCCATCCGGTCTTGGCAAAGGTGCGCTTGACGGTCTGACTGACGGTCGGTCGGTAGCCGATCGCCTTTTCCAGCTCCAGCCGGCGTGGCCCGACAAGGAAAAAACCGACATCCGTGTGCGCTAAAGGAGCCGCAAGGCCATCTGCGCCGTCGGCGGCGGATGCAATTTCGTTGGTGATCTGGCCGGCCAGTTCGATCGCCTTTTCGGCGACGCGATATTCCGACAGATTCGAGCGGCGGGCCAGCTCTTCGATCGCGGTCCGGTACTGGTCACGCGAGAAGAAATCGAGCGCGGCGAAGTCGGTGCGCTCGCGCAGCACCGTGTCGATACGGCTGACGCCCTCGAACCACACCGTCCAGTCGATATCGTTGATGAGACGCAGGCCGCGTATGATGTTGCCGGTCGTCACATTGCCGCTGGACAGCGTATGATGCTCGGAAATGATGATTTCCTCGGCGTCCGAGCCGGTCTTCTCGAGTTCGCCTTCCAGCCACTCCAGCGCCTTGCCTGCATTCTGCGAGCCGTCGCGCAAGCGGTAGAGCAGTTGCGTGGCAAAGGTGGTGTCCTGGGCGTGCGCGCTGAAATTGGCCAGGATCGCTTGCCGGTCGCGGGTATCGTCGGTCGCCAGCACCTTGTCGGCGACATCATTGGCGATCTGGCGCATCTGCCGGGTGCGGTTGACCCTGACCGCAAGGCGGCGAAGATTTTCGATCAGAACGAAGCGCAACAGCGACGGCAGCGCCCAGAGTTCGCCGATCTTCAGCGGCTCGACCGACTGGAAGCCCTGGACGATGGCCTTGAACATGGTCGCGGAGACGGAACTGTCGGAATGCGCCACATAAGTCCAGGCCAGCGCCAGCGCGCGCGGCACGCCGCCGCCGTCCGGCAGCTTCAGCGTCGGCAGTTGACGATAGAAGCGGCGCGGCAGGTCGCGCTTGACCTGGAAAATGGTTTCCTCGACCAGATAGTTGTTGTCGAGCAGCCATTGCGCCGCGGGCGTGATGGTCTCGCCCCTCGCCTGCGCGGCGTTGGTCGAACGGTAGACTTCGAGGATCTTCTTGGCGCTGTCGCGGATGCGGGCCTGGAAATCGAATGGCGTCAGGCCGAACAGATCCGCGAGATCGCCCTTGGCCAGGCTTTCACCGAGCAGCCGAAGGCGTTCCTCCGGCAGGAAAATGGATCTTATCGGTTCTTCCGTGATGGGCGGGAAGCTCGCGCTAGTCTTTTCGATTTGTGCTGGATTCGTCTGAATATTCATTGAAAATTCCGTAAGCGGGCACTCAGCGGCGTCACCGCCACGGCAATGGCCCTAAAACCGATTCAAATGCAATTGGTTGCATGCCCAGCTTTTGCCGAAAATTGTTTCCGCACCACGACAAGGCATCGTCTTTCGACAGTTTCAAAGACGAACGCCCCTCACTCCCGCCGAGACCGATCGACGGAAAGGATTCAGGCTTTTTCGTGATCCCGGCTGGAGCTTACCCTATATTTCGCCGGCATCACGATCATGTTTGGAAACAAGCGTTAATCGTTGGGTCGAATGCCATCGATCCGGACCACGAATACTGTCGGGTGGTCGATGGGCTTGATGCGCAGGCCAGCTGTGGCTGAGGCAGTCAGGAGTGCGTCGAGGTGGCTAAGGCGAATAGGCTCTGCGGCGGAAACCAAGACTTCCCCACCCAGGCACAGGACGAGGGTCGCTCTGCTTTCAATCCCGATTTCCAAAGGGTTCGACATTACGAGGCGTTCGACGGAATGCCTCATGCGGCCACGCCGGGTCATCACGTTGAGATCGGTGATCGGACCGGCGATCAGTTCGGCACTGGTCGGCCGGTCGGCCGGAAAGGAAAGCGGGGCTGAAGCGGCGGTCAGGCGCGCCGGCGGCTGGCCGGCGACATCAAGAACGATCCCCTCGCCTTCCAATACCGACAGGGTGCGGTCAATGCCGGCAAAGCTGGAGAACGGCCCGCTGCCTTCGACGCGGGCCATCGAGACACGCCAATCGAAGGTGTCGAGCCCGGCATCGGCCGGCGAGACGGCGATTTCCGTCGTCACGCCGCCGCCGTTCTTCCACGGCATCGATTTGTATTCGGCTGCCCGCAGGACGCGCATCGGTCGGCCTGTTATCCCAGAATGCCGGGCAAATTGAGCTGATGCTCCCTGGCGCAATCGATGGCGATGTCGTAGCCGGCGTCGGCGTGCCTCATGACGCCGGTCGCCGGATCGTTCCACAGCACCCGCTCCAGGCGCCTGGCTGCCTCAGGCGTGCCGTCCGCGACGATGACCATGCCTGCATGCTGGGAAAAGCCCATGCCGACACCGCCGCCATGGTGCAGCGACACCCAGGTGGCGCCCGATGCCGTGTTGAGCAAGGCGTTCAGCAGCGGCCAGTCGGAAACCGCATCCGAGCCGTCCTTCATCGCCTCGGTCTCGCGGTTCGGCGAGGCGACCGAGCCGGAATCGAGATGGTCCCGGCCGATGACGACAGGCGCCTTGAGTTCGCCTTTGGCTACCATCTCGTTGAAGGCCAAGCCCAGCCGGTGGCGGTCGCCGAGGCCGACCCAGCAGATGCGCGCCGGCAAGCCCTGGAAAGCGATGCGCTCGCGCGCCATGTCCAGCCAGTTGTGCAGATGCGTGTTGCCGGGCGTCAGTTCGCGCACCTTGGCGTCGGTCTTGTAGATGTCCTCCGGATCGCCGGAAAGGGCCGCCCAGCGGAACGGGCCGATGCCGCGGCAGAACAGCGGCCGGATATAGGCCGGCACGAAGCCTGGGAAGGCAAAGGCGTTCTCGAAGCCTTCTTCCTTGGCGACCTGGCGGATGTTGTTGCCGTAGTCGAGCGTCGGCACGCCGGCGTTCCAGAAGGCCACCATCGCCTCGACATGCTCGCGCATCGAGGCGCGGGCGGCTTTCTCGACTGCTTTCGGGTCGGACGTGCGCTTCTCGCGCCACTCGGCCAGCGTCCAGCCCTTGGGCAGATAGCCGTTCAACGGATCGTGCGCCGAAGTCTGGTCGGTGACCATATCGGGGCGCACGCCGCGCCGCACCAGCTCGGGCACGATATCGGCGGTGTTGCCGACCAAGCCGACCGACTTCGCCTCGCCTGCCCTGGTCCAGCGCGCGATTTTCTCCAGCGCCTCGTCAAGCGTGTCGGCCCGCTCGTCGACATAGCGGGTGCGCAGCCGGAAATCGATGCGGTCGGGATCGCATTCGACGGCCAGGCAGCAGGCGCCGGCCATGACGGCGGCGAGAGGCTGCGCGCCGCCCATGCCGCCGAGGCCGCCAGTCAGGATCCATTTGCCCCTGAGATCGCCGCCATAGTGCTGGCGTCCGGCTTCGACGAAGGTCTCGTAGGTGCCCTGCACGATGCCTTGCGTGCCGATATAGATCCACGAGCCGGCCGTCATCTGGCCGTACATCATCAGGCCTTTCCTATCGAGCTCGTTGAATTTCTCCCAGGTCGCCCAATGCGGCACCAAATTGGAGTTGGCGATCAAAACGCGCGGCGCGTCCGGATGGGTGCGGAAGACGCCGACCGGCTTGCCGGACTGCACCAGCAGCGTCTCGTCCTCGCCAAGCGTCTTCAGCGAAGCGGCGATGCGGTCGAAATCGTTCCAGGTGCGCGCCGCCCGGCCGATGCCGCCATAGACGACCAGTTCGTTGGGATTTTCGGCGACATCGGGATCGAGATTGTTCATCAGCATGCGCAGCGGCGCTTCGGTCGTCCAATACCTGGCGTTGAGCTTGTCGCCGCGGGGGCTGCGCACTTCGCGGATGTTGTGGCGAGGATCGGTCATGTCGTCACTTCCCTTTCAGATGAGCGCGGCGAGGCGTCAGCTCTCGACCCACGAAATCGCGGTCTCGAGGATGGATGTCAGTGTGGCGCGGATCGGCGCGGCGAAGGCGGCGTCATAAGGCACCGGCCAGTTGTCGGGCGCGCCCTTGCCTTCGGGCTCTCGCATGTAGCCGCGGTTGGACAGTTCCATCTGCAGCGCATGGACGCCGTTTTGCGGCTGGCCGAAATGGCGCGTGATCCACCCGCCCTTGAAGCGGCCATTGACCACGAAGGTCTCGCCGGACTCGGCCAGGATCCCGGCGACCTTTTCCTGCAGCGCCGGATCCGTGCTCTTGCCGTCATTGGTGCCGAGATTGAAGACCGGCAGCGTGCCATCGAACAGGCGCGGCAGCACAGAGCGGATCGAGTGGCAGTCATAGAGGACGATTTTGCCATGCAATCCGCGCAGCCGGTCGATCTCGGCCTGGAGCGCGGCATGATAGGGCATGAAGAATTTTCGGCGGCGCTCGTCGATTTCCGACGGCCCCGGTTCCTCGCCTGTACGGTAGAGCGGATCGCCGTCGAAGGTTTCGGTCGGGCACAGCCCGGTCGTCGCCTGACCAGGGTAGAGCGAGGCGCCGGACGGATCGCGATTGACGTCGATGACGGTGCGCGAGATGGCGGTGTGCACGACGGTGGCGCCAAGACCTGCGGCGAAATCATAGAGCTTGTCGATCCACCAGTCGCAGTCGCGCTGGCCAAGCCAGCTCGAGACCAGCCGGTTGTCGAGACCGGCGAGATCGATGCCGGTGTGCGGCATGGAAACCAGCAGCGGCGCGGTGCCTTGTTTTACCGTCAGCCAAGGAGGTGTCATGCGAGGCCTCCGCAGGTTGGAGCTCTACGGCTGGGATGAGAAGGAACGTAACCTACCATGCCAAGCATTCTCATGAGGCAATTCCCGGCAGCGCCACCGCGCTCGCCGCCTTCACCGCTGCACCGCTGCGCACCATGGCGATGGCTTTCTCCATGTCGGGATGGAAATGCCGGTCGTTGTCGAGATGCGGCACCTCCGCCCTGACCAATTTGCGCACCGCTTCGAGTGCGGTGCTGGAAGCGAGCGGCGCGTGGAAATCGCAGCCCTGGGTCGCGGCCAGCAACTCGATGCCGATGACGGCCGTGGCGTTCTCGACCATGCCGATCAGCCGGCGCGCACCATGTGCGGCCATCGAGACGTGATCCTCCTGGTTGGCCGAGGTCGGGATCGAATCGACGCTTGCTGGATAGGCCTTCTGCTTGTTTTCGGAAACCAGCGCTGCCGCCGTCACCTGCGGGATCATGAAGCCGGAATTCAGGCCGGGCTTCGGCGTCAAAAAGGCGGGCATGCCCGACAGCGCAGGGTCGACCAGCATGGCGATGCGGCGCTCCGACAGCGAGCCGATCTCGCAGACGGCGAGTGCAATCATGTCGGCTGCGAAAGCCACCGGCTCGGCATGGAAATTGCCGCCCGACAAGGCGGTGTCGTCCTCGGCGAAGATCAAGGGATTGTCGGTGACGCCATTGGCTTCCGTGCCGAGCGTGTCGGCCGCCTTGCGCAACACGTCCAGAGCGGCCCCCATCACCTGCGGCTGGCAGCGCAGGCAATAGGGATCCTGCACGCGCTCGTCGCCGACGCGGTGGGATTCGCGGATGGCGCTGCCGGCCATCAGACTGCGCAGCGCATTCGCCGTCTCGATCTGGCCGCGATGCTTCCTCAAGAGATGGATGCGCGGATCGAAGGGGGCGTCCGAGCCCCTGGCGGCGTCGGTGGACAGTGCACCCGCGACCAGTGCCGACTGGTAGAGAACTTCGGCCTCGAACAAGCCCGCCAGCGCGTAGGCGGTCGAGAATTGCGTGCCGTTAAGCAGCGCCAGCCCTTCCTTGGCGCCAAGGATGACAGGCTCCAGCCCATGCGAGACGAAGGCGACCTTGGCCGGGAAGCGGCCATGCGGCGTGAAGCATTCGCCGACGCCGATCATCACGGCCGTCATGTGTGACAGCGGCGCGAGGTCGCCGGAGGCGCCGACCGAACCTTGCGCCGGCACCACCGGGATGACATCGTTGGCCAGCATCGCTTCCAGCAGCTCGATGGTGCGCGACCGCACGCCGGAGGCGCCCTGCGCCAGGCTGGCAAGCTTCAAGGCCATCATCAGCCTGCAAACAGCGACCGGCATCGGCTCGCCGACGCCGGCGGCGTGCGAGAGCACGATGTTACGCTGAAGCGTTTCGAGATCCTGGGCAGGAATGCGGACGCTGGCCAGTTTGCCGAAACCGGTGTTGATGCCATAGACCGGCTCGCCCTTGGCGACGATGCGTGCGACAGCCTCCGCACTCGCCTTGATCTTTGGCCGGCAGGCATCGTCGAGCCTGGGCACGGCGCCGCGATAGATGGCGCGCCAGTCGGCCAGGGTCACGTTGCCGGGTTTCAGTACGAGTTCGGTCATTGTCCTCTCCAGATGCGCGCGTGCAAGGGGTTGAAGCCCATGCGGTAGACGAGTTCGGCAGGGCGCTCGATGCTCCAGATCGCTAGATCGGCGGATTTGCCCGCCTCCAGCGTGCCGGTCTGTCCGAGCAGACCCAGTGCGCGGGCGGCTTCGCGGGTCACGCCCGCGAGGCATTCATCGACCGTCATGCCGAACAAGGTCGCCGCCATGTTCATGGTCAGCAGCAACGACGTCAGCGGCGAGGTGCCGGGATTGTTGTCGGTGGCGACGGCCATCCTGACGTCATGCCTGCGGAATAATTCGATCGGAGGTTTCTTCGTCTCGCGAATAAAATAGTAAGCGCCGGGCAGGATCGTCGCCACGCTGCCCGATGCAGCCATTGCCGCCGCGCCTGCCTCATCGGTATATTCGAGATGGTCGGCCGACAGCGCGCCATAGCGCGCGGCGAGTTCGGCGCCGTGCAGGTTCGACAATTGGTCGGCATGGAGCTTTACCGGCAGGCCAAGCGCCTTTGCGGCTTCGAAGACCCGTGCCATCTGCTCGACCGAAAACGCGATGCCTTCGCAGAAACCATCGACGGCGTCGGCAAGCCCGTCGGCAGCGATGGCCGGCAGGATCGTGGCGGTGATGAGATCGATGAAGGCGTCCTTGTCGCCCTTGGCTTCCGGCGGCAAGGCATGGGCGCCGAGAAAGGTCGTGCGGATCGTCACCGGGCGCTCGGCGCCCAAACGGCGCGCCGCGCGCAGCGACTTTTTCTCGTTTTCCAGGTCAAGGCCATAGCCGGACTTGACCTCGACGGTGGTGGCGCCCTCGGCGATCAGCGCATCCAGACGCGGCAGTGTCTGGGCGACCAGTTCGTCCTCACCCGCGGCACGCAAGGCCCTGACCGACGAAACGATGCCGCCGCCGGCCCTGGCGACCTCCTCATAGGTGGCGCCGGCCAGCCGCATCTCGAACTCGTTGGCGCGGTCGCCGGCGTGGACGAGATGGGTGTGGCAGTCGATCAGGCCGGGCGTGATCCAGCGGCCCTCGCAATCGACAATCTCGGCATACCGCTCGAACGCCGCCGGAATATCGGCTTCGGCTCCGGCATAGACGATGATGCCGTCACGCGCGGCGACGGCGCCCTTTTCGACGACGCCCTGCCCTGCCGCACCTTCGGCAAAAGTCGCAAGGCGCGCATTGCGCCATATGCGAACCGCCGCCGTCCGGCTCCTGCTTTCTCCAGCCATCATATTTTCCCTTTGAAAGGATGGCGGTTATGTATATACATATTAAAAAGCACCGCAAGTGCTATTGTCATCATAAGCCAGGATTCGGAGAACAACGTGACGGCGATCTTTGCGGAACAGGCGCTTCTGCCGGAAGGCTGGCGAAGCAATGTGCGCATCGCCCTGGGCGGAGGCCGCGTTGCGGCAATCGACGCCGGGGTTGCGCCGAACACCGGCGACGAGCGCCACGCCATCGTCCTGCCGGGCATTCCCAACCTGCATAGCCACGCGTTCCAGCGCGGCATGGCCGGACTTGCCGAGTTGCGCGGCCCGTCGGCCGACAGTTTCTGGAGTTGGCGCGAGGTGATGTACCGTTTCGCGCTGTCGATGACGCCCGACCAGGTCGAGGCGGTAGCCGCCCAACTCTATGTCGAGATGCTGGAGGCCGGCTTTTCGCGTGTGGGCGAATTTCATTATCTGCATCACGACCGCGACGGAAAGCCCTACGCCAACATTGCCGAAATGGCCGAGCGCATCGCGGCCGCCGCCGCAGAAACCGGCATAGGCTTGACGCTGCTGCCGGTCTTCTATGCACACTCTTCTTTCGGCGGCGCGGCTCCCAACGAAGGTCAGCGCAGATTTCTCAATGATGTTAACCGGTTCTCACGCCTGGTTGAGAAAAGTCGCGAATGCGTTCGCGCCTTGAATCAAGCGGTCATCGGCGTCGCCCCCCATAGTTTGCGTGCCGCGACGGTCGAGGAGTTGCGACAAGTCGCTGCGATGGCGCCGGACGGGCCGATCCACATCCACGTCGCGGAACAAGTGAAGGAGGTCGAGGACTGCATTGCCTGGTCGGGCGCGCGTCCGGTCGAGTTTCTGCTTGGCCATGCCAATGTCGACCGGCGCTGGTGCCTGATCCATGCCACCCATATGACCGATGCCGAGACCATGGCGATGGCAAAAAGCGGCGCGATCGCTGGGCTGTGCCCGATCACCGAAGCCAATCTCGGCGATGGCATTTTTGCGGCGCCGCTGTTCGCGCAACATGGCGGCCGCTTCGGCGTCGGCTCCGATTCCAACGTGCTGATCGGGCTGCCGGACGAACTTCGGCAACTCGAATATTCGCAGCGTCTTGCCCACCGCGCCCGCAACGTGCTGGCGGTCGCCGGCGGCTCGACCGGCCGCGCGCTGTTCGACGCAGCGCTTGACGGCGGCAGCGTCGCCCTTGGCGCCGGCGCCTCGCGGATCGCCATTGGCGCATCCGCCGACCTCGTATCCCTCGACCACAGCCAGGCTTCGCTTGCCGGCAAGACCGGAGACGCGATCCTCGACGCCTGGATCTTCGCCAACGGGACCAAGGTCGATTGCGTCTGGGTGCACGGCCAAAGGCAAGTCAGCGGCGGCAGGCACGCCAGGCGCGACGCCATCGCGGCGCGTTTCCGCAATGTCATGACCGCGCTTTCGGCAGGCTGATCAGGGACAGCCCATGAGCATGGTCGCGACAGCGGAGACGGAGGGCGGCGAGACGGTGTCGCTGCATCAGCGCATCCTGTCGGACATAAGCGAGAAAATCCTGTCCGGCGCCTGGGCGCCGGGGCATCGCATCCCGTTCGAGCACGAGCTGACGGCCGAATATGATTGCTCGCGCATGACGGTGAACAAGGCGCTGTCGCAGCTTGCCAAGTCAGGACTGATCGAACGCCGCCGGCGCTCAGGCAGCTTCGTGCGTCAGCCGCAATCGCAAGCGGCGGTGCTGGAAATCCACGACATCAGGATCGAGGTCGAAGCGCTCGGCCTGCCCTATCGCTATGAGCGGCTGGCGCGCCTGAAGCGGCGCAGCAGCGCGCAAGGCCGGTCGCTGCTCGGGCTTTCCGCCTCGGGTTCGGTGCTATCGCTGGAATGCCTGCATTTCGCCGGAGAACGGCCGTTCGCGCTCGAAGAGCGGCTGATCAATCTCTCCGCCGTCAAGGAAGCCGGCGAGGAAGAGTTCCTGGATATTGCGCCGGGCCCGTGGCTGATCGGCCGTGTGCCGTGGAGCGAGGCCGAGCATCGCATTCGTGCTGTTGCCGCCGACGAGCGTGTTGCCGGTGCCCTCGACATCGGCCTTGGTGCGGCCTGTCTTATGGTCGAGCGCCGGACATGGAGTGCCGAGCACCCGGTCACCCATGTGCGCTTCACCTATGCAGCCGAGAGCCACACGTTGGTGGCAAGATTCACGCCGCAGGCCTGACCCTCCCCCTCTCCGGGAGGGTCGCGGAGCCGACGTTGCGGAGCAAGGTTGGCGAGACGGGTGGGGTGAGCGCCGCTCCCACCCCGCTGCTGCGCAGCGACCCTCCCACAAGGGAGAGGGTAAAAAGCTCAGATCGCCGCGGTGATAATGATCTCGACCAGATATTCCGGACCGGCGAGCTTGGCTTCGCCGGTGGCGCGTGCGGGTGTGTGGCCCTGCGGCACCCACTTGTCCCATTCCGAGTTCATCTCGGCGAAGGTGCCCATGTCGGCCAGCCAGATGATCGCCTGGACGATCTTGGTCTTGTCGGTGCCGGCCTTGGCCAACAATTCGTCGATCGTCGCCAGAATATCGCGGGTCTGCGAGGCGACGTTGCCGCCCGGCTCTCCGACCTGGCCGGCCAGATAGACGGTATTGCCGTGAATGACGATCTGGCTCATGCGCGGGCCAACATCGATGCGACGAATGCTCATGGGAGGTTTCCTTCCTTTGTGGTCGCGCCTCTTTAGAGTTGGCATCGGCTTCGGGCAAGGCCGAGCGTTCCAAATCCCCTTGGACCAGCAGCGCCGGAGGGTCACGGCAAGTTGAGCCGGCAGCCACAATTCCGCTCGATTGGCTTGTTGACTAATGTAATAACATCACATATCCAATCGGCGCTGCCCGGCAGCTGCACTACCGCCCCACGGACCGTCAAATGACCGAAACCTGCCTGACATTCCGTGACCTGACGCTTGGCTATAACAGCCATCCGGCAATCCATCATCTGGACGGCATCATACGCAAAGGCTCGCTGACCGCCGTCGTTGGCGCCAATGGCTCGGGCAAGTCGACGTTGATGAAGGGTATCGTCGGCGTGCTGAAGCCGATGGCCGGCGCGGTGACGCGGGCGCCCGGCGTGCGCGCCGCCTATCTGCCGCAGCAGTCGGAACTCGACCGCAGCTTTCCGGCCCGGGTCGTCGATCTGGTCTCGCTCGGCCTGTGGCCGAAACGCGGGCTGCTCGGCCGCCATACCAAGGAGGATCGCCAATCCGTCAGCGAGGCGTTGATGGCGGTCGGCCTTGGCGGCTTCGAGACCCGCCCGATCGACACGCTGTCGGGCGGCCAGTTGCAGCGCACCTTGTTTGCCCGCGTGCTGTTGCAGGATGCGGATCTCATCCTGCTCGACGAGCCGTTCAACGCCGTCGATGCAAAGACGATGGGCGATCTTATTGCGCTGATCAAGCGCTGGCATGGCGAGGAACGCACAATCATGGTCGTCGTCCACGACCTCGACCTTGTCCGGCAGAATTTTCCCGAAACGCTGCTGCTGGCCCGCCAGCCTGTCGCCTGGGGCGAGACGAAGGAGACGCTGCGGCCTGAGAATCTCCTGCGGGCCAGGCGCTTCCATGAAGCGTGGGAAGAGAACGCGCCATGGTGCGAGCCGGGCGGACCCGATCATGACCATGACGGACATGACCATGAGGGACATGGTCACGATCATGATGAGCCTGCCCATGCACAGGATCGTCACCACCATCATGGCGCCGGACCAAGGGCTGCATGATGAACGTCTTCTACGAACTCTTCATCGCGCCTTTCGCCGATTTCGCCTTCATGCAGCGGGCGCTGTTCGGCTCGCTGATGCTGTCGCTCGGCGCCTGTCCGGTCGGCGTGTTCCTGATGTTGCGGCGCATGAGCCTCTCGGGCGACGCCATGGCGCACGCGATCCTGCCGGGCGCCGCCGCCGGCTTCCTGCTTTACGGGCTGGAAATCCTGCCGATGACGATTGGCGGCCTGATCGCCGGCATCGTCGTTGCACTCGGCGCGGGCGCCGTCTCGCGATTCACCATCCAGCGCGAAGACGCCTCGATGGCCGCCTTCTACCTAATTTCGCTCGCCGTCGGCGTGCTGATGGTTTCGGTCCGTGGCTCCAGCGTCGACCTCATGCATGTGCTGTTCGGTACGGTGCTGGCGCTCAACGATGAAGCGCTGACGCTGATCGGCGGCATCGTGCTGGTGACGCTTGCCAGCCTTGCCGTCTTCTGGCGGGCCTTGGTCGCCGAATGCCTCGACCCGCTATTCCTGCGCTCGGTCAGCCGGTGGGGCAGTCCGGTGCATTTCATTTTCCTCGGCCTCGTCGTGCTCAACCTCGTTGGCGGCTTCCAGGCGCTGGGCACGCTTCTGTCGGTCGGGCTGATGATGCTGCCGGCCGCCGCGGCCCGTTTCTGGACCGTGCGCGTCGAACCGATGTGCGTGCTGGCCGTGCTGATCGGCTTTGCCTCCTGCATCGCCGGACTGCTTCTGTCCTACCACGCCTCGCTGCCCTCAGGCCCGGCGATCATCCTGTCGGCAGGCGTCGTCTATTTCGCCTCGATCCTGTTCGGCACGCGCGGCGCGCTGCGCGCCCGCATCGTCCATCACCGTCATCGGACGGCCTGATCTATCCCTAGCCTCCAAGGAGACCGCCCATGTTGAAATCGATCCGCGCCGCCCTCACGATGAGCGTTATAACATTAACTGCTCTCGGCGCGTCGTCGGCCTTTGCGGCGCCCTTGAAAGTGGTCGCGAGTTTCACCGTCATTGCCGATTTCGCCAGGAATGTCGGCGGCGACCGCGTCAACATCACCACCATCGTGGGACCCGACGGCGATGCGCATGTCTACGAGCCGAGCCCGGCTGATGCGGTCGCCATGGCGGGCGCCGATCTGGTGCTGGTCAACGGCCTGCATTTCGAGGGCTTTCTACAGCGGCTGGTCGATGCCAGCGCCACCAAGGCCTCGATCGTCACCCTGACCAAGGGCGTGGCGGCGATCGACTTCAAACCGGAATTCGCCGATGCGGACGCGGCGGAGGGTGCGGGTACCGGCGGCAGCAAGACGGTCACCGACCCGCATGCCTTCCAGTCGATCGCCAACGCCAAGATCTATGTGAAGAACATTGCCGAGGCGTTCTGTGCGGCCGACAATGATGGCTGCGTCAGCTACCAGACCAACGCCGCGGCTTACACAAAGAAGCTCGACGCGCTCGAAGGTGAAGTGAAGGCGGCGATCCAGTCCATTCCCGAGGCAAAACGCGTTGTCATCACCTCGCATGACGCGTTCGGCTATTTCGAGCACGAATACGGCCTGACCTTCCTAGCGCCGGAGGGCGTCTCGACGGACTCCGAACCGTCGGCCGCCGACGTCGCCAAGCTGGTCGAGCAGGTCAAGCAGGACAAAGCGGCGGCGATCTTCGTCGAGAACATCACCAATCCGCGACTGATCGAGCAGATCGCCAGCGAGACCGGCATCAAAGTCGGCGGCACGCTCTATTCCGACGCGCTGTCGCAGCCCGACGGCCCGGCCTCGACCTATATCGACATGATGCACAACAACATCACGCAGATCAAAGGCGCGATCCTCGGCAGTTGAGCCGCTCCGACCCAACCGGGCCCTCGCGGCCCGGTTGGATTTTCCGGTCAGCACTCGCTATTTGGCAGAGAAATCCCTCGGCGTGGATTGCCGGCCGTGCCGGGGAGTGGCAAGACTGCCCAACCAGATTGCGAGGACACCACAATGGAATACCGCGAGATCAGCGAGGACTATTCGGTCTCGGGCCAGATCCAGCCCGAGGACGTCGCCGCCATCAAGGCAGCAGGCTTCAAGAGCGTGATCTGCAACCGGCCGGACGACGAGCAGCCCGGCCAGCCTTCGGCCGACACGCTCAAGGCCGCAGTCGAGGCTGCCGGGCTTGCCTTCCGCTACATTCCCGTCATCAGCGGCCAGATCACCGCGGAGAATGTCGAGGACCAGGGACAAGCGCTCGACGAGCTGGAAGGCCCGGTGTTCGCCTACTGCCGTTCCGGCGCTCGCTGCACCAATCTCTACGGGCTGATCCAACAGTCGAAGGGTTAGATCGGCAGCGCGCCCGTCTCCTTGAGCGTCTCGAGCACAATCGCCGTCTTGACGTGCTGCACGGATTCGTGCGGCAAGAGCACGCCATTGACGAACTCCGACAATGATTTCAGGTCGGGCGTAACCACCTTCAGGATATAATCCATTTCGCCGGTCAGCGCGTGCGCCTCCTGCACTTCGGGCAGCCGCGCCACGAGTTCGCCGAAGCGCCGCGCATTGTCGCGGTTGTGGGTGGCCAAGGTCACCGAGATGACGTTGACCAGCGAAAAGCCCAGCCGGTCGCGGTCAAGCACGGCGCGATAGCCCTTGATATAGCCGTCCTCCTCAAGCCGCTGGCGGCGGCGCGAGCATTGCGAGGCCGAGAGGTTCACCCGCTCCGAAAGGTCGTTGTTGGTGAGCCGTGCGTCACACTGCAACAGCGCCAATATCTTGCGATCAAACTGATCAAGACGCGCATTATTCATGATACTTCAAAAAACCATGCACATTTCATGCATCAGATAAACATTTCAAGCGTTTGAATGCAAGCACCGTGCGACCTGCCCGCGCTATGATGAGTTGAGATGGCCCATCCAGGCCAAGCCAGCTTCCGGAGGATTATCATGGGTCCCTTCCCGCACGACGCCCCGCCCGCCAAGATCAGCAAGACCAACCCCGCCGGCACCGACGGTTTCGAGTTCGTCGAATTCGCGCATCCGGAGCCGCGGAAGCTGGCCGAGTTGTTCACCCGCATGGGCTACGTAGCCGTGGCCAGGCATCGCACGAAGGACATCACCGTCTGGCGGCAAGGCGACATCAACTATGTCGTCAACGCCGAGCCCAGCTCGCATGCGATGAAGTTCGTCGACAAGCATGGCCCATGCGCCTCCTCGATGGCGTGGCGGGTCGTGGACGCCAAGCATGCCTTCGAACACGCGGTATCGAAAGGAGCCACGCCTTACGAAGGCGCCGACAAGACGCTTGACGTGCCGGCGATCGTTGGCATCGGCGGCTCGCTGCTCTACTTCATCGAAACCTATGGCGAGAGGGGTTCGGCCTATGATGCCGAATTCGAATGGCTGGGCAAACGCGACCCCAGGCCGGAAGGCGTCGGCTTCTATTTCCTCGACCACCTCACGCATAATGTCTACCGCGGCAACATGGACAAATGGTGGGATTTCTACCGCGACCTGTTTGGCTTCAAGCAGATACATTTCTTCGACATCGACGGCAAGATCACCGGGCTGGTCAGCCGAGCGATCACCTCGCCCTGCGGCAAGATCCGCATTCCGCTCAACGAGTCCAAGGACGACACCAGCCAGATCGCCGAATATCTGAAGAAGTACAATGGCGAGGGCATCCAGCACATAGCGGTGGGCACCGACGCGATCTACGAGGCCACCGACAAGCTTGCCGCCAATGGGCTGAAATTCATGCCCGGCCCGCCGGAGACCTATTACGAGATGTCGCATGCACGCGTGAACGGCCATGACGAGCCGATCGAGCGCATGAAGAAGCATGGCATTTTGATCGACGGTGAAGGCGTGGTCGACGGCGGCACGACGAAGATCCTCTTGCAGATCTTCTCCAAGACCGTGATCGGACCGATCTTCTTCGAATTCATCCAGCGCAAAGGCGACGAAGGCTTTGGCGAAGGCAATTTCCGCGCACTGTTCGAATCGATCGAGCAGGACCAGATCAAGCGCGGCGTGATCAAGGTGCAGGCCGCGGAGTAGATCGATCCCGACCAGGTGGCTTGCGGTTCGATAAATTATGACCTAAATTATGGTCACAAAGGATCGAGCCATGAATGTTTCCATCGCCGAGGCCAAGGCCAAATTGTCGGAACTCGTCAGCCGCGCGGAAGCCGGTGAAGAGATTGTACTCACGCGCCACGGCAAGGTGGCTGCGCGTATCGTGCCTCCGGCAGCGGCGGAACCCTTGCCGCGTATCGGCGCGTTGAAAGGCAAGATCTGGATTGCGGACGATTTTGACGAACTCGGCCCCGAATGGGACGAGTACGTCAAATGATGATCGGCCCGTTTCTCGCCGATACACATATCATCCTTTGGTCGATTTCGGACGATCGACGTCTCAGCAAGCACTACCGCGCCATCCTGGCTTCGGAAGCGGTGGTGTTCGCCAGCGCGGCAAGCGTCTGGGAAATTGCCATCAAGCGCTCAATCAGAAAACTCGATGCGCCGGATGATCTGCCAACACTGCTTCCAAGGATGCAATTTCAGCCGCTCGCCGTCACCTTCCAGCATGCGAACGCTGTCGCTGGCCTACCCCACCACCATGGCGATCCATTCGACAGACTACTGATTGCGCAGGCGCAAATGGACAAACTAACCATCATGACATCCGACCCGCATTTCGCCCGCTACGACGTCGCCCTGACATAAGCAGTGGTCTCACAAACCCAGCCGTCCAACCTCCTCCTGCCTCAGCTTCAAATCATAATCGAGCAGGAACTCGTCGAGTTGCGGCGGCGCGACCGACGTGCCGGACAGCATCGCGTGCACCTGGCCGCGATGGTGGATGTCATGCAGGAAAACATGGGCGAGGATATCGCCGATCTTTTCCGGGATCATGCCGTCTCCACGCCGGTCAGTGATGACATGGCGGTCGAGGTCGGCTTCCAACAAGGCATCGCAGAAGGTGATCAGCCTGCGGTCGAACTTGATCTGGGCCACTGACAAATCGGCTGCGTTATCGAACGGCACGAAATCATCGTACACCGCGGCGCCGATACCGCCCTGCTCCAGAAAATCGAGATAGAGAAGATCGACCGCAAGGATGTGGTTGAGCGTCGCCCTTATCGACGGGAAGAAGCTGATGCGATTGGCTTCGAATTCACCAGGCCCCAGCATAAGCACGGCGCGGTAGAGCCGGTCGTTCGACCAGCGGTTGTTGCGGGCCATTCGGCGCAGGTGATCAAGCAGGTTCATCCTTCAACTTCTTGCGCTCTCACCCTTCATATTTCTCGACCGTCTGCTCGATGGCGCCGAAGATCGAATGCCCGGCCTTGTCCTTCATCTCTATGCGCACCGTGTCGCCGAAACGCAGAAACGGCGTCTTCGGCTCGCCGCTCTCGATGGTCTCGATCATGCGCAGTTCAGCGATGCAGGAATAGCCAGCGCCGCCGGCCGCGACAGGCTTGCCAGGCTCACCGCCGAGCTTGTTGGAGACGGTGCCGGAGCCGATGATGGTGCCGGCCGCCAGCGGCCGTGTTTTCGCCGCGTGCACGATGAGCGCGGGGAAATCGAACGTCATGTCGACGCCGGCATTCGCCCGGCCGAAAGGTTTGCCGTTGAGGTCGGCAAGCAGCGGCAGGCTGACCTTGCCGCCATCCCAGGCCTCGCCCAACTCGTCCGGCGTCACCGCGACCGGCGAGAAGGCCGAGGACGGCTTGGATTGAAAGAAGCCGAACCCCTTGGCGAGTTCCGGTCCGGTAATGGCACGCAGCGTCACGTCGTTGACCAGCATCACTAGGCGAATCGCCTCCCACGCTTTTTCAAGGCCAGCGCCCATCGGCACATCATCGACAACGACCGCGACTTCCGCCTCCATGTCGATGCCAAAGGCCTCGTCGGCCGTGCGGATCGGGTCTCGCGGCGGGATGAAGCTGTCGGAGCCGCCCTGATAGATCAGCGGGTCGGTCCAGAAGCTTGCCGGCATTTCGGCGCCGCGTGCTTTTCGCACCAGCTCGACATGGTTCACATAGGCCGAACCGTCAGCCCATTGATAGGCGCGCGGCAGCGGCGAATGGGCATTATGTTCGTGAAAGCGCGCCGACGGCACCGCATTGCTCTCGAGCGACTCCGCCATTGCGGCCAAATGCGGCGAAATCCGCCGCCAATCGTCGAGCGCCGCCTGCAGCGTCGGCACCAGGAAGGAGGCATCAGTGAAGCGTGTAAGATCGCGCGAGACGACGACGAGCTTTCCGTCGCGCGTCCCGTTCTTCAATGTGGCAAGCTTCATGCGGTTTCCTCTCCTGACGCGGCCTTGCGCCGCAAGGCCCACAACAAGGCTGTTATGGGCAATCGTCAAGCCGCCGGCTCAACTTTCCTGAAGGCAGTTTTCCGGCGGCAGCGATCCTTCAGGACCAATCGCCCTCGGGCGTGCCATTGAAGCGCTTCTTCAGATCGGCCCAGCAGTCGATGTAATTGTCCTGCCTGGTGTCGAGTTCGGCGGCGTAGCGGGTCAGCATCTGCGGGAACCGGGTCTCGAACATGAAGGCCATGGTGTTGTCGAGCTTGACCGGTTTCAGATCCGCGCGCGAGGCCTTTTCGAAGCCAGGTGCATCCGGGCCATGGGCCAGCATCAGATTGTGCAGACTGATGCCGCCGGGAACGAACCCTTCTTCCTTGGCGTCGTACTGGCCGTGAATCAGCCCCATGAACTCGCTCATGATGTTGCGGTGATACCAGGGCGGGCGGAACGTATCCTCCGCCACCAGCCAGCGCGGCGGAAAGATGACGAAATCGATGTTGGCGGTGCCCTCCTCGCCGCTCGGCGCCGTCAGCACCGTGAAAATCGACGGATCGGGGTGGTCAAAGAGGATCGCACCAACCGGCGAAAACGCCGCCAGATCATATTTATAGGGTGCATAGTTGCCGTGCCACGCCACCACATCGAGGGGCGAATGGCCGATTTCCGTGACATGAAAATGTCCGCACCATTTGACGATCAGCCGGCAGGGCGTCTCCTTCTCCTCAAACCAGGCGCAGGGCGTCTTGAAATCGCGCGGATTGGCCAGGCAGTTGGCGCCGATCGGGCCGCGGTCGGGCATCGTCAGCTTGGCGCCGTAGTTCTCGCAGACATAGCCGCGCACTTCGGCATCGACCAGTTCGACCTTGAACACGAGGCCGCGCGGCAGGACCGCGATCTCGCCGGGCCTGAGCTCGATGACCCCCATCTCGGTGACGAAGCGCAAGGCGCCTACCTGCGGCACCACCAGCAACTCGCCGTCGGCGTTGAAGAAATGGTCGTCGACCATCGACCTGTTGGCGACATAGACATGCGCCGCCATGCCGGTCTGCCCAAGCACGTCGCCGGCGGTGGTGATCGAGCGCATGCCGGCGATGAAATCGGTCGGCTCCTTCGGCATCGGCACCGGGCTCCAGCGATACTGGCCGAGCGCCAGCTCATGATCGCCGACATTGGGCGCACTTTTCCAGAAGGGATAGCTCACCGACTTGAAGCGCCCGGTATGTCTGACGCTCGGCCTGATGCGGTAAAGCCAGGAGCGCTCATTGGTGCCGCGCGGCGCGGTGAAGGGCGAACCGGAGAGCTGCTCGGCATAGAGGCCGTAGGCCGGCCGCTGCGGTGAATTACGCCCGTGCGGCAGCGAACCCGGCAGGCTTTCGGTTTCGAAATCGTTACCGAAACCCGGCATGTAGGAAAAGGCCATCGCTTCCTCCTCGCGAATGCTTGACCAAATTGGTTTCATTTGTAACCATCCAAAATGTAACTATCAATGCCGTGCGCGGGCATTTCTCGACGGCTGGTCATGGAATCCGAAATCCTGGAACTCGAAAGCTTTCTGCCCTACCGGCTGTATCGGCTGGCCGATGCGCTGAGCCGCGAATTCTCTCGGATCTACAAGGAGCGTCACGGCCTCACACGGCCGGAATGGCGTACGCTTTCGGGGCTTGGCCAGCGCGGCACAATGACCGCGACGGAACTCGGCGCGCAGTCGGCGATGCACAAGACAAAGGTTTCGCGTGCCGTGGCGGAGCTTGAGCGTCGCCGCTGGCTCATCCGAACCACTGACGAGAACGATCGCCGCGTCGAGCACCTGGCGCTGACCAGAGCCGGACTTGCGGCCTATAGCGAGATGGTGCCACTGGCGAAGGCTTTCGAACGGGAGCTGCTGGCCCAGTTGAGCGCCGACCAGCAAGCCTCCATCGTCAAAGGCGTTGCGTCATTGGAAAGCGCGTTGGGTCTGAGATAGCGGCTATCGGCAGATAGAATATGAGACGGTGGCTCGACGCGACAGCGCCTTGAAGCAGAGACTGTCTGGCGGTCATTTTCGATCGCTGCTTGCTCGGTGGCGGATTTTCAGTGCTGTATGTCAGCCGGTGATCATCGACGGGCGAATTGGGGGGAAGGATGAAGTCGCTGCTCGCGAGGCCGGTGGCCGTGGTCGTCTTGCTGTTTGCCCGAGCCATCACCGCCGTGCGGCCGTTTTGGCATGAAGGCAGATTGCCTCGGCGTCGCTCGATCTTCTTTGCCAATCACTCCAGCCATGGCGATTTCATCTTGATCTGGGCTGTTCTGCCGCCGCGCCTGCGGCGGCGGGTGCGTCCCGTAGCGGGTGCCGACTACTGGCTGAAATCAAAAGTCCGAGCCTTCATCGGCCGTGACGTTTTCAATGCCGTCCTGATCGAGCGCAATCGCGACGGACGCACGATGGATCCTGTCGAAAGCATGGGAGAGGCGATGAGGGAAGGCTCTTCGCTCATTCTCTTCCCGGAAGGCACGCGCAACCAATCCGACGCGTCCTTGCAGCCATTCAAGTCCGGCCTGTTCCATTTGGCGGCATCGCACCCGGATTTCGAGTTGGTGCCGGTATGGATCGCCAATCTCAACCGGGTGATGCCGAAAGGGGAATTCGTGCCTATCCCGCTGATCTGCACGGTGACGTTCGGCGAGGCAATGCACCTGGCTGACGGCGAGAGCAAGGATATGTTCCTCGAGCGGGCACGCGGGGCGCTGCTGGCGCTGGCACCGAAAAAGGCAGCGGAATGAGCTCAACCCAATTCGATATGATGGTTCTCGTGCTCGGCGTCTGCGGGATCCTGCTCGTGGCCTCTTTCGTGGGGCATATCCTGGAGCGACGGCTGTCGCCGGAAGGCTCCAACCCAGCCATCGAGAACCTCAACGCCCGTATCAATGCCTGGTGGGTAATGGCGATCCTCATCGCCATAGCATTCATCGCCGGGCGGATCGGCGTCCTGCTTCTCTTTGGCTTCTGTTCCTTCGCCGCACTTCGCGAATTCGTGACGCTGACCAATACCCGGCGTGCCGACCACTGGGCGCTGGCCACGGCGTTTTTCGTCGTGCTGCCGGTACAGTATGTGCTGCTCTGGATCGAGGACTACGGGATCTTTTCTGTTTTCATCCCGGTCTACGCCTTCCTGTTGATGCCAATCATCTCAGCCACACGGGGCGACACCCAGCACTTCCTCGTTCGAATTGCCGAGGTGCAATGGGCGTTGATGATCTGCGTTTTCTGCGCCTCCCACGTCCCGGCTCTTCTGACGTTGCATATTCCCGGCTACGAGGGTCGCAATGTGCTTCTGATAGCCTTCCTTGTCATCGTCGTGCAATTGAGCGACGTACTGCAATACATCTGGGGAAAGGCGATCGGGCATACGAAGATCGGACCAAAGCTTTCGCCGTCCAAGACGCTTGAAGGTTTCCTCGGCGGCGTTGCAAGCGCCAGCCTCATCGGCGCTGGCCTGTGGTGGATCACGCCGTTCTCTCCGCTTCAGGCGGGCGCGATGGCCTTCCTGATCACGCTGATGGGTTTTTTCGGCGGCCTTGTGATGTCCGCCATCAAACGTGACCGCGGCGTGAAGGATTGGGGCCATCTGATCCACGGCCATGGCGGCCTGATAGATCGGCTGGATTCGGTGGTTTTCTCCGCTCCGATCTTCTTCCATCTCACTCGTTATTTCTGGTCACCGGGATGAGGCAGTGATGAACACGGGCGATCGCAGACCACTTGCAAGCCGCGACACGCGCTGGGCACAAGCGACGGCCAGACGTCTCGCCGCACTCTCCGTGACCCCCAACCAGATTTCGCAGGCCAGTATCCTCGCCGGCGCGCTGGCAGGCACGGCCTTCTGGCTTGGCGGGCAGAGCGGCGGCACTTCTCGTTTGCTGCTGTTGCTGGGCGCGGCGCTGTTTTGCCAACTGCGGCTGCTGTGCAATCTGTTCGATGGCATGGTCGCCGTCGAGGGCGGCAAGGCGTCGGCCGACGGGCCGTTCTGGAACGAGTTCCCGGACAGGCTCGCCGATATCGCCATCATGGCCGGCATAGGTTACGGCATCGGCATGCCTGGCCTTGGCTGGGCAGCGGCCTGTTTTTCGGTTCTCACCGCCTATGTGCGGGAATTGGGGCGGGCCAACGAGACGCCGAGTGATTTCACCGGACCGATGGCCAAGCCACATCGCATGGCAGTCGCAACCGTCGCGGCACTGCTATCTACCGGAGAATTCCTTTGGAATGGCCACAACGAAGTCTTGACGCTTGCGCTCGCCGCCATTGCCATCGGCGCCGCCGCAACTGCGTTGCGGCGCGCCTGGCGACAGGTGCGATGGCTGAAAACCAGGCGACCCTAGCATCGCCTGCCTCGAAGCCTGAGACTCCCGGCGCATCGATTACCAGTCCATCACCACCTTGCCCGAACTGCCGCTGCGCATCGCGTCGAATCCAACCTGGAAATCATCGATGCCGATGCGGTGCGTGATCAGGCCTGAGACGTCGAGCGGGCCCTGGACCAGCGCGATCATCTTGTACCAGGTCTCGAACATCTCGCGGCCATAGATGCCCTTGAGATGCAGCATCTTGAAGATGACCTTGTTCCAGTCGATCTCGAACCCGGTCGGCGCAATGCCGAGGATGGCGATCTTGCCGCCATTGTTCATGGTGTCGATCATGTCGCGGAAGGCGGGGGCTGCCCCCGACATTTCCAGGCCGACATCAAAACCCTCCGTCATGCCGAGCGCCGGCATCACGTCGCTCAGTTTTTCCTTGGAGGCGTCGACGACGTGCTGGACGCCAAGCTTGCGCGCAAGATCCAGCCGAACCGGATTGATATCGGTGATAACGACCTTCCTGGCGCCGACGCATTGCGCCACCAGCGCGCCCATGATGCCGATCGGTCCGGCGCCGGTGACCAGCACGTCCTCGCCGACCAGATCAAATGACAATGCGGTGTGAACCGCATTGCCCAGGGGATCGAAGATCGCGGCGATCTCGTCCGGCACATCGTCCGGGATCGGCACGACATTGTGCTGTGGGATCGCCAGGTACTCGCCGAAGGCGCCCGGGCGATTGACGCCGACGCCGAGCGTGTTGCGGCACAGATGCCCCCTGCCCGCGCGGCAGTTGCGGCAATGTCCGCAGACGATGTGGCCTTCGCCCGACACGCGTTGGCCGACCTTGTATTCGGTGACCGCGGCGCCGAAATCCGCGACGGTGCCGACGAATTCATGGCCGGTCACCATCGGCACGGGCACCGTCTTCTGCGCCCACTGGTCCCAATTGTAGATGTGGACGTCGGTGCCGCAGATCGCAGTCTTCTTCACCTTGATCAGGACGTCGTTGGGGCCGATTTCCGGCACCGGCACCTCTTCCATCCAGATGCCCGGCTCGGCCTTGGCCTTCACCAGCGCCTTCATCATGTTCGGCATTCTTTTGTCCCTTGAATCTCTTGATCCGGAAGCGGTTTGCGGCGCCGGTCGCTCAGGAAATCACACCTAGTTCCTTGCCAACCGCACCGAAAGCCTCGACCGCCCGATCAATGTCGGCGCTGGAATGCGCAGCCGACATCTGCGTGCGGATGCGCGCCTGGCC
Source organism: Mesorhizobium sp. B2-6-4 (assembly GCF_006441495.1). NCBI lineage: Bacteria > Pseudomonadati > Pseudomonadota > Alphaproteobacteria > Hyphomicrobiales > Phyllobacteriaceae > Mesorhizobium > Mesorhizobium sp. B2-6-4. The sequence continues at coordinate 79,888 of NZ_VFUE01000012.1, read as the reverse complement.
CTTGGGCACCACCGGGAAGGAGAAGCCGATGACATAGATGCCGCGTTGCAGCATGCGCGCCGCCATCTCCTGCGCCAAGCTGGCATCGCCCAGCATGACCGGGATGATCGGATGGCCGGCGCCTGCCAGCGTGAAGCCGAGCTTCCCCATCTGTGTCCGAAACCGTTCCGCATTGGCATATAGGCGCTCGCGCAGGGCATCGCCATTGCGGATCATGTCGAACACTCTGATCGAGGCGCCGGCGATCGCCGGCATCAGCGTGTTGGAAAACAGATAGGGCCGCGAGCGCTGGCGCAGCCAGTCGACCACCTGTTTCTTGCCGGACGTGTAGCCGCCGGAAGCGCCGCCCAGCGCCTTGCCGAGCGTACCGGTGATGATGTCGACCCTGCCCTCGACGGCGCAATGCTCAGCCGAGCCGCGGCCGTTCCTGCCGACGAAGCCGACCGCGTGACTGTCGTCGACCATGACCATGGCATCGTATTTTTCGGCCAGATCGCACACACCCGCGAGATTGGCGATGATGCCATCCATCGAGAACACGCCGTCGGTGGCGATCAGCCGGAACCGGCAATCCTTCGCCTCCTTCAGCCGCGCCTCGAGATCCGCCATATCGTTGTTCGCGTAGCGGAAGCGCTTGGTCTTGGACAGCCTGACCCCGTCGATGATGGAGGCGTGGTTCAGCGCATCGGAGATGATGGCGTCCTCCTCGCCCAGAAGCGTCTCGAACAGTCCACCATTGGCATCGAAGCAGGAGCCGTAGAGGATGGTGTCGTCCATCCCGAGGAAGGACGATATCGTCGCTTCCAACTGCTTGTGCTCCTCCTGCGTGCCGCAGATGAAACGTACCGAAGCCATGCCGTAGCCGTAGCGATCGAGCGCGTGCTTTGCCGCCTCGCGCAGGTCGGGGCTGTCGGCGAGGCCGAGATAGTTGTTGGCGCAGAAATTCAGCACCTTCTCGCCGCCGACCTCGATCTCAGCCGACTGCGTGGAGGAAATCACCCGCTCGGACTTGTACAGTCCGGCCGATCTGAGCCCCTCAAGTTCGCCGTCGATATGGGAGAGAAATGCTGCGGTCATGATCGTGCCTCGTTTGACGTGGGCCGACTGTCGTCCCGCACGCCCAAAAAATCCACCGCAAAAGCGACCGGATCAGGTGGCTGGGTAATGTCGAACGGATGCCGCAGGCATGGCTCGAGGGACGATCCGGATCACATGGGGCCGGCGAATGTTCAAATGCGGACCGGCCGCGAAAGAGGCCGATAACCATTTCGCGACCTTTAAGCCTTTCCCCTTGTCGGCCAGCTGTCGATTTCCAGTCCTGTTAATGTTTGCAGTTCAATGATGCTCATATAGGAATCCGTTGGCGAGAGGGCCGCCCCCCAAGATGTCGCAGCAGCCGGTGCAAACCGTTTCAGGCAAGCTCATACTGCTGATCAAGGCTGGTTATTGGCTGGCGCTGCTGATCATCGCCGCCATGGTGGTGGCTTCCTTCATCCTGCTGCAGCAGGTGATGGCCACCCAACGGCACAACCATACGCTGCTCGATATCGTCAGCACGCAAAAGACGCTGTCGCAGCGCATCGTCTTCCTCGCCGGTGCGACCGGTGCTGCTTCGCGCGACAAGCAGCCGGCGCTCGTCAACGCGCTCAAGCAGGCGACGGCGGAGTTCGAAACCAACTATGACCTGCTGCTCAAGCAGACGGCCGCCGATCCAAAGTCGCCGGCCAGGCTCGATCCGAAGACGGTCGAGAACGTCCTTTTCGGCAAGCCTTTTCATCTCGACTATTTTTCCGTCGGGCTGGTCGCCAATGGCGAACGCCTGGTATCGGCCTTCTCGTCCCAACTCGCACTCGGCGACAATGGAGGCTACAAGGGCGGTTACGAACGCGTCACCCTCGACGCCTCGGTCGCCAACGCAACATTGTCGGGCTATTCGGCGCTGGGCCAGCGCATCAGTGCTTTCGCCGACGAACGATCCGAAAAGATGCTCGATCTGCACCGCACGCTGTTTTACGCCACGATCGGCGTCATCGTTCTGGTGGCGCTGTTCATCTTCCGGCCCATGTCAAACGCGATCCTGCGCAAGACGCGCGAACTCGTCGATGCACGCAATTCGATGGCCTTCATCGCCGTTCATGACGGGCTGACCGGTCTGCACAACCGCACATTCCTGACCGACCATTTCGACACGCTGATCAAGAGCGCGCATCGTCGGCGCGAACGTCTTGCGGTGGTGCAACTTGATCTCGACCGGTTCAAGCAGATCAACGACACGCTCGGCCACGCTGCCGGCGACTATGTGCTGGTCATCACGGCCCAGCGCATGCGCGATTCCTGTCGGGCGTCGGATCTGTGCGTGCGCCTCGGTGGCGACGAGTTCGTGATGATCCTCAACGGCGCCGGCGGCAGCGAAGACATCAACATGCTGGCACGGCGCATTCTTGCGCACATCAACGAGCCGATCGTCTTCCAGGGCACGACCATTCTACCGGGCGCCAGCGGCGGCATCGCCGTCTATCCGATCGACGCCGACAACGCCCAGGACCTGCTGGTTCACGCCGATCTGGCGCTTTACTCCGCCAAGAAGATGGGCGGCGGCAATTTCTCGTTCTTCTCCGAGGAATTGCGTCGCGAACTCGATTATCGCAAGCAACTCGAGCACGACATCAAGGTTGCCATTTCACAGCAGGCATTCCAGGTCTATTTCCAGCCGCAGGTTTCACTGAGCGACGGCACGATCAGTGGCATCGAGGCGCTGGTGCGCTGGAACCATGCCGAGCGCGGCATGATCTCGCCTGGCGAATTCATTCCCGTCGCCGAGAAATGCGGTTTCATGCCTGATATCGGCCGCATCGTCATCAGCAAGGCGATCAACGAAGCCGCCGAATGGAACCGCGACGGCATTGCTTTCGGACGACTTGCGGTCAACGTATCCGGAACCGAATTGCGCGAGCACGACTTCGATGCTTTCCTGTTCGAGACGCTTGAGAAGGCCGGCCTGCCGCCGCAGAAACTGTCGCTGGAAATCGTCGAATCCGTCATTCTCGATGACGAGAAAACAGGCATCGCGGCAAAGCTACGCCATATCAGGGCCGCCGGCGTTCATCTTGAGCTCGACGATTTCGGCACCGGTTACGCATCGCTCAGCCACGTCAATCCCAACGAGATCGACCGGCTGAAGATCGATCGCCGCTTCGTCCAGAACATCCATGAGAACGGTGACAACTCCAAGATCGTGCGCGCCATCACCGAGCTCGCGCGCGGCCTTGGTATCTCGATCGTCGCGGAGGGCGCCGAGACCGAAGCCGAACTCGATTCACTGATGGCCATCGGATGCGACCAGGTGCAGGGCTACTCCATCGCCTTCCCGATGCCGCAGGACAAAGCCCGTGACTGGCTGAGCGCCCGCATGCCGAAGAAGGCCAGGCTAACGGTGCTGCAGGGAAGCCTGGCGTAGGCAGCCCTCACCCGCGCTTGACGACTCATCACCGAGATGGCGCCCTGTGACGATCGCAAACGGGTAGTCCCGATGCCGCTTCTGCTTGCTTTGCTGACCATGCTCGCCGCATTTCCCGCTTATGCAGTGGATCGCACCATCTATCTGACTTTCGATGACGGACCGCTGAACGGCACCAGCAACATCCTCGACGTGCTGGAAGCGCAGCAGGTGCCGGCGACGTTGTTCATGGTCGGCATGCATGCGCAGGCGAGCGCGGGCAACAAGGCATTAGTCAGACGCGCAAAAGCTCTGCCGCTGGTGACGGTCGGCAATCACAGCTACAGCCACGCCAACAACCGCTACCAACATTTCTATGCCGATACGGAAGGCGTGGTGGCAGACATGCTGCGGGCCAACGCCGTGCTCGGGCTCGCTCCGGAGGTTCATGCGAGGCTGCCTGGGCGCGACGTGTTCAGACTGCCCTCAATGTCGAAGAACGACACCTCGCTCGGCCTTGCGCAGGAAGGCCGGGAGGAGCCGGACTACGAATTCGTCGCCGCTTCCGGCTTCTATCTCTATGGCTGGGACCATGAGTGGGTGCATGACGACACAGGCAAGCCGGTGCAGAGCGTCGACCACCTGGTCAGCGAGATCGATCACCTGTTCGGCTATGGCCGCTTCGTCAAGCACGGAAAGATGATCCTGCTCATGCATGACGAGATGTTCCAGGACGGCTTCGACGGCAAGACGAAACTGGCCATGCTGATTACCGCGCTGAAGCAGCGCGGCTATGCCTTTGGGACAATCCAGAGTTATGACGACTGAGGCGGTGATCCGGCTTTCCTACAGCGCGTAGTGTCGAAGAGATTCACGCGGCGCGCCTTGGACATCGTCAGCTTTCCACGTTGGCCCGCAAGGTCGCCAGCACTTGCGCAAACTCCGCCAGCCTGTCGTCTGACAGGCCCACGCGCAGCCGCTTGTCGAAGGCAAGCGCCGCCTTGCGCAGTGTCTCGAACATCGCTTCTCCGGCCTCTGTCAATTCGACCAGATGGACCCGGCGGTTGACGGGATCGCGGCGGCGCGTCAGCAATCCTTGCGCCTCCATCGCGTTTAGATGATGGGTGAGCGTCGCTCCCTGTATGCCGATCATTCCGGCGAGCTCGCGCTGGTTGGCTAGCTCGCTCGATTTGACCGACAGCAGAGTAAGCCAGACGGGCAACGTGCCGCCCGCTTCAACCAACGCGGTGTCGAAGGCCTGTGCAACAAGCTTGGCGGTGCGGCCGAGATTCATGCCAACCGGCGGGCGTTCAAAGGGCGTCATGGCAAGACACTAGACGGTGTTTTGCACGGATGGAACTGGCACTCATTTATACATTGGCATCTAACAGTTAGATATCTAACTATTTAGGCGACGGCGGGCAAGAGAGGAGAGCTGGTATGCAATATGTCTACATCATCACCATCGGTCTTCACGTCATGGCGGGGGTGTTCTGGGCCGGCACCACCATCACGCTAGCGCGCGACCCCGAGATCCGGGCTGAACGCTTCATTGGACCGCAAATGGGAGCGGCCGGCATGGTGTTTCTCACCGGTGCGCTGCTCTGGTATTTTTTCCATGGTGCCTATTTCGGCTCGATGGAAATGGTGCTGGCCCTCGGCATCGTTGCCGCTTTCGCCGCGGCTGGAGTGCTCAGCGCCATGGTCCGCCGCACCAGCACGCAGCTTGTTGGCGCCGACGCGGCCACCGAACCTGCCCTGCGCGCGAAGATGGCCCAAGGCGAGCGAATCGCCGCCTGGCTGCTGGTTCTCACCGTGCTCTGCATGGCCACCGCCAGAATGTTCTGATCACGGATCGTACGGTGCCGGCGCAAGCAGGCGGCGTACGCGGCGCGCAACGAACCAAGGCAGCAGATGGCTCTCCTTGCGGAGGTTCCGTTGCGCGCCTCCTCGAAATTGTTAGCGACAGCAGCCTTTCAAATCCTTAGCCCGAACCGGATGCCGTCATAGATGGCGGCGTGGATGTTGCGCGAGGCGACGGCATCGCCGATGCGGAACAGCACGAAAGATCCTTGCGGATTGCGCTCGGGAAAAATGTCGCCGCCACTCACCAGCCGCTCATAGTCTATGGCGCCGCCGTTCGTCGCCAATGGCTTCAGCGAGAGATAAAGGTCGTCTAGCGGCGCCGTGCCATGCTCGACCACCACCTGGTCGACCCGCCGCTCGCCGCGCCAGCCGTCGGCGAAATCGGAGGCAAGCTCGGCAACCAGTTGATTGCCCTCGCGGCGCACCGAGCGCAGCCTTGTGTTGATAGTGATGGTGACCCCCTTCTCCTGGAAGGCGCGCATGTAGGGTACGTGGTTCATGCCGCCCATTTCCGGCGCGAAGAATCGCTCCGGCGAAACCAGTTCCAGCTTCGAACCGGCAGCCGCGACGAGTTCCGCAGCGCCCATTCCCTGATGGCCTCCATTGTCGTCATAGAGCAGCACGTTTTCAGCCGGCTTGACGCTGCCAGCCATGATGTCCCAGCTCGATGTGACAAGAGTGTCGCCCGCCGTCAGCGGCGGATTCTGCGGCAGTCCGCCGGTGGCGATCACCACGACATCGGGCGACAACGCCAGAACGTCGTCCTTCTCGGCCCAACTGTCGTAGCGGATCTCGACGCCGAGCCGGTCGAGTTCGGCCAACCGCCAGTCGACGATGCCGATCAATTCCTTGCGGCGCGGGTTCTGCGTCGCCAGCCTGACCTGTCCGCCGGCCTGGCCCGATGCCTCCAGCACCGTCACCTGATGGCCGCGCTCCGCGGCCACGCGCGCTATTTCCAGTCCGCCTGCACCAGCGCCGATGACGACGACTTTTCGCTTTGGTCCCTCGGCCTTGGTGATGATATGCGGAATGTCCGCCTCGCGGCCGGTCGCCGCATTGTGGACGCAGAGCGCCTCGCCGCCTTCGTAGATGCGGTCGAGGCAGTAGGTGGCTCCGACACACGGGCGGATTTCGTGCTCGCGCCCTTCCATCACTTTGCGGACGATGTGCGGATCGGCGATGTGGGCGCGGGTCATGCCGACCATGTCGAGCTTGCCGGCGGCGATGGCGTGGCGCGCAGTTGCGACGTCGGAAATTCGCGCCGCGTGGAAGGTCGGGAATTTCGTCGCCGCCCTCACCTCGCCGGCGAAGTCGAGATGCGGCGATGAGCGCATGCCGGTCACCGGAATGACCTTGGTCAGTGCCGCGTCGGTCTCGATCGAGCCCCGGATGATGTTGAGGAAATCGACCTTGCCTGATGAGGCAAGCCGCCTGGCGATCTCGACGCCCTCCTCTTTCGACAGGCCTTGCGAAAAATCCTCGTCGGCGACCATGCGTATGCCGACGACGAATTTTTCGCCGACGGCCGCCCGCACGGCGTCGAGCACCATGTCGGTGAACCGCAGCCGGTTGTCGAGCGAGCCGCCGAACTCGTCCTCCCGATGGTTGGTGGACGGAGACCAGAAGCCGTCCATCAGATGGCCGTAAGCCTCGAATTCGATGCCGTCGAGACCGGCGGCCTGGCAGCGCTGGGCGGCGGAAGCATAGTCGGAAACGATGCGTTCGATATCCCAATCCTCGATGGTCTTGGGAAAGGCGCGATGCGCCGGCTCCCGCACCGGCGAAGCCGACAGGACGGGCAGCCAGTCGGCCTTGTTCCAACCGGTTCGACGGCCGAGATGGGTGATCTGGATCATCACCTTGCATTCATGCTCGTGGCAGGCGTCGGTCAGTTCCGCGAGCCATGGCACGATCCCGTCATCATAGAGATGCAAATTGCCGAAGGCGGCCGGGCTGTCGCGTGAAACGATGGCCGAGCCGGCGGTCATTGTCAGCGCCATGCCGCCCTTGGCCTTCTCCGTGTGGTAGAGCCGGTACCGCGCCTTGGGCATGCCGTCTTCCGAATAGGCAGGCTCGTGGCTGGTCGACATCACCCGGTTCTTCAACGTCAGATGCTTGAGCTGATAGGGCTGGAGAAGCGGATCGTTGCTGGTCATCGTCTTCCTGCGGTTTCAAATTGTGTTATTGAGCGGCCAGATGCGCCGCCCCTGAGTGGATTGCGGCGTTTATTCCAATCTTCGTTCGCGCCGACCGCCATGGAAGCGTGCTTCCGGCGACAGGCAGGCAAGGAGCCGTCCATGATCGATACCAAAACCCTCACCCAGCTCGGCGCGCATGTCGAGACGCCACAGAGCCCGGAAGCGGCGGTCCTGGAAACCGTGCCGTTTTCGCGCGGCGACGGCCCGCCGGCCATCGTGCGCTTCACCTGCCCGGAATTCACCTCGCTGTGCCCGGTCACCGGCCAGCCTGATTTCGCCCATATCGTCATCGACTACGCACCCGACGCGGCTCTGGTGGAATCGAAGTCGCTCAAGCTGTTCATGACCTCGTTCCGTAATCATGGTGCTTTCCATGAGGATTGCACCGTCATGATCGGCCGCCGCATCGTGGCGGCAACGAGCCCGCTATGGTTGCGCATCGGCGGCTATTGGTATCCACGCGGCGGCATTCCGATCGACGTGTTCTGGCAGACGGGCGCGCCGCCGGAAGGCGCCTGGCTGCCCGAGACCGGAGTGGCGCCCTATCGCGGGCGAGGCTAGCTCGAACCATTATTCGCATTGGTACTGGCTGAGCGCCCATTCACCGGTCACCGATAGCAGGTCCGATATCTTCCATTCGCCGTCGACCCTTTTGAACTTCCACTCAAGGCGGTGCGGGTTGCCGGCGACGACGAAGGCGACGATGACCTTGGCCTGGTCGCCATTGATCGCCTCGAGCGTCTTCAGGCTCTTGTCGATCTCGGCCTTATCATAGTCGGCATTGTCGAGCGCCATGTTGGGGTCGAGGCACTCGCCCTGCCCGGATTTGCGCAGCGCATCGCTCTTGTCGAGCACCGTTTTCGCCGGATCGACGAAATGGCGGCGCTGCGACGGATCGACCTCCAAGCCGACCTGGTCGTAGAATGGCCGGACCACCGCTGTCGGCGAGCCCGGCTGAATTGGGGCGGCAGGTTCGCTCGGCGAGGCAGCCGGTGGTGTTGCCGGCTCGGCGGCTGCGCGAGGTGCAGGCGCTGGCGGCGACCCGTTGTCGTCGGGCGCGGTGGCCGCCGGAGCGTTTGCCGGCGGCGCGCCGAGCAGCCCCTGCGCGGCGCCGCCACTCAAGTCCGCCGCCATAATGCACACGGCCGACAGTGCCAGGAACCGGCGGCGGGCCATCGGATCACTCCGGATCTTGGCCCGCCAGGCATTCGAGCTGGCTCAGCGTCCAATCGCTGGTCTTCGATGCGATGTCCGATATCCTCCACTTGCCGTCGATCTTCTTCAGCGACCAATGCATTTCGCGTTGTGCATCGTCTCCTTCGGGAAAGAGGCTGAAGCTCGCCACCACCTGGGCAGTATCGCCATCCACCACCTCGGACACTTTCAGGGTCTTGGAGACGGTCTTCTGGTCGAAATCCTGCGCATCGAGGCCCGGATCGAAATCGATGCAGGCGACCTGGTCCGGATTCTTCCTCGTTGCCTGATCGTTGAGGTCGAACAGTCTCGTCACCGGCTCGGTGAAGCGATCCCGGTATTTTGCGTCGGCCTCGAACTTGACATCCGGAACATAGAAGAACTTCACGGCGTCCGACGCCGGACCGGCCAGGGCGACAGCGGGAAAGGCCGTCGCAAGGGCGGCAAGGAGCACTGTCAGTCTCATGCAGAATCTCCGGCTTTTGATGGCTTGGCGCAATCCAGTAGCACGCATCCTGCATATCGGCTTTTTTGCGGCTCATGAAGCCCGCGGCCGCGTCGCGGCCGATGCAGGTCATCCGACAGTCGTGCGTGCCAAGACTGCGATCAGAGACCAAGCGCCACCTTGCGGCCATCATGGATGGCAAAAGCCGCCTGCCTTGAGGCGGTACAATCACCAATCGACGTGTGGGCAATTTTGCGCCTGTCGAGTTCGACGGAAAGCATGTCGGCTGCCATATTCGTCGTGGCGAAGACCAGCGCATCGGCTTCGACGTCCTGCTCGGTTCCGTCGAGCAGGGAAGCGACCCTGGCGGCCTTCCCGTCCCAATGAACGATGGCGCTCTCGGTCAAAAACCGCACCCGCAGCCTGGCGAGTGCGCGGCGCAGCGGCGCGTCGACTGCCATTCGCTGAAGCTCTTTGCCAACCAGGGCGTCGGGTGTCACAAGCGTCACATTGTGACCGTCCTCGGCGAGTTTCCAGGCGGTGCCGCACCCTTTCCAATTGCCGCCATCGTCGAGCAAGATAACATTTTTGCCTGGTCTCGCCTCACGGGCCATCACGGCTTCGGCCGAGAGAACCAGCCCGCCGCCCGGGATGCTTTCCCACTGCGGCAATGCCCGTTGGAAAGCGCCGTCTGACGGCATCGAGCCGGTTGCGATGATGACGTGGTCCGCGCCTTCGCGCTCGACATCCTCCGCCTCGACATATTGTCCGTACTGGACGTCGACCTGAAGCTGGCTGAGCTGGCGCTGGTACCAGTCGATCAGATCCAGAATCTGGGCGCGGCGCGGTTGCAGCCCCGCAAGGCGGAACTGCCCCCCAAGACGGTCGGAAGCCTCGGCCAGCGTGACACGGTGACCGCGTTCGGCTGCTACACGCGCCGCTTCGAGGCCGGCGGGACCGCCGCCGACGACCAGTACGCGCTTGGGTTGGCTAGCCGGGGCGAAGCGATCTCCGCCCCATTCCCATTCCCGCCCCGCCGAAGGATTGATGACGCAGCTGATCCAGTAGTCGCGGCTGCGTCGGCCCCAGCACATCTGGTTGCAGGACAGGCAACCGCGAATGTCTTCCGGCCGTCCGGCGGCGGCCTTTGCAGCCAGGTGCGGATCGGCGATCTGCCCCCGCACGATGGAAACCAGATCAGCGTGGCCTTCGCTCAGCACACTTTCGGCATTCTGCGGCGTACGGATGTGACTCTCGGCGGTGACCAACGCGTGGCGCACGGTGGATTTGAGCACGGACGCCAGGTCGGCGCCGAGCTTTTCCGGATAAACAAAGGTCGGGATGATCTTGTAGAAATCGAAGTAGGAGCCCGTTCCACAAGTCACATAATCCATCAAAGAATCGCGGTCGTGGAGGTCGATTATCTCGGCCAATGCTTCGCGCTTCAGCGCCACTTCGACTTCCGGTTCGTCGTTGACCGCAAGGCCGATGATGAAATCATCGCCGCATTCCCGGCGAATTCTGCTCATCACCTCACGGCTCATCCGGGTGCGATTTTGAAGGCTGCCGCCCCACCGGTCGTCGCGGCGGTTGGACCAGGGCGTCCAGAACTGGTCCAGCATCGAATGATACGCCGCCCAGACCTCGACGCCGTCGAAACCGGCCTCGCGGCAACGGCGCGCCGCCTGCACGAAACCGTCGATCGTTTCTTCGATCTCGGCTTCGGACATTCGATGCGAACCGTCAGAGTCGTGATAACTCGGCAGTCCGGAAGGGGACCAGCCGGCATGGAACGAGTTGTCCGCGTCCGCGTGCTGACCGACATGATAGAGCTGCTGGATGGCGACGGCGCCGTTGCCGCGGATCGCTTCCGTCACTTTGCGGAAATGGGAGATCACGCTCTCGTCGGAAGGACGGAAGTTGCCGCGGGTAAGAACCGCGGCCCGGTGCACCGGCATCGGCTCGACGACGATCATGCCCGCGCCGCCGATAGCGCGTTCGGCATAATAGCCGACATGCCGTTCTGTCGGCAGTCCCTCTACCGCCATGTTCGCGGTATGGGCTCCGAACACGATCCTGTTGCGTAAGGTCTTGCCGCGCAGAGCAATCGGCGTGAACAACCGGTTGAAGACCTGCCCAGACATGTACCGCTCCTCAAAAGCCCTAGCGGCAGCACCCGAGCGCCAGCGCCCGCAGCCATAATCGATTTGCCGGACAGCCGGCACCTGAAAGGGTGCCGGCATTCGCCAACCATTGCAGCTAGGCGTCCAGCCAGACGTTCTGGAGGTCCATTTCAAAAGTCTGGTGGACGCCGTAGTTCTTCACCTTCTTGCTCGTATGACTGTAGAGCTTCTGCCAGAACGGCTGGATGATGACGCCGGAATCCTGCAGGATCTGCTCGACATCCTTCATCACCTCCTTGCGCTTGGCGACGTCGATCAGCGATAGCGCCTGCTTGAGCTTGGCGTCGAAATCGGGATTCGAATACGCCGATTCATTCCAGGCCTCGCCGGTGCGATAGCCGAGCGCCAGCACCTGGACGCCGAGCGGGCGCATGTACCAGATCGTCATCGAATAGGGATATTTCGTCCAGTCGTTCCAGAACGTCGAGCCCGGCAGCACCGTCCGTTTCACCTTGATTCCGGCCTCGCGCAGCTGGCCCGCGATGGCATCGCCGGTGTTCTTCTGCCAATCGTCCTCGATGGTGATCAGCTCATGCTCGAAGTCGGCCTGACCCGCCTCCGCCATCAGCTTCTTGGCGCCAGCGGCATCACGCTCCTTCTTGGGCAGCGGGTAATATTCCGGATGGATGGGGCTGACATGGTGGTTTTCGCCGACCGTGCCGCGACCGCTATAGCCAAGCTGCAGCACCGCGTTGTTGTCGACCGCCATCTGGAGCGCATTGCGAACACGCTTGTCATCATAGGGTTTGTGCGTGACGTTGGTGCGCGCAACCAGGGTGGTCGCGGTCGCAACCTCCGATTTCTCCAGCCCCATCTTGTCGAGGATGTCGATAAAATCGGCGGGCGACTCGAAATTGAGGTCGATTTCGCCGGAATCGAAGGCATTCACCGTGGCGTTGAAATCGGTGCCGTAGTCGATGAATTCGACGCCGTCGAGCGGAGCTTCGCCGCCCCACCATTTGCCGTTCTCGCGGCGCTTGACGACGGCTTTCTGGCCGACATCGTAAGAGACCAGCTCGAAGGGTCCGGTGCCGATCGGCTTCTTGATCGGATCGGCGCCATCGGCATCGAAATTGCGGTGGACGACGAGCGCCGGATAGTCGGTGAAGTTCGGGATCAGCGAAATGTCGGGCTCGGAGAGCTTCAGCTTGACCGTGTTGTCGTCGATCTTGGTGATCGCGCCGTCCCTTGCCTTGCCGGTCTTAGCGTCGATCAGCGCGCCGACACGCGCGGCCATGGAGTTGCCGGCGACGCCCTTCTCGCACCAGCGCGTCACATTGTGCACCACATCATCGGCGTTGAAGGTATCGCCATTGTTCCAGGTGATGCCCTTGCGCACGTGTAGCGTATATTCGGTGGCGTCGTCGTTGATGTCCCAGCTTTCGAGCAGCACCGGCTCGAAGGTGAACTGCCTGGTATAGCGCACAAGCGGCTCCAGCCAGGTGCGCGAGATGTTGGCAAGCTCAACCCAGTCATAGGTGCGCGGATCCTTCTGCGCCTTCACCGACATCGAGACATGCAGCGTTCCGCCCTTCTTCGGCTCCTCGGCCAAGGCGTCCGTCGGCGCGGCAAGGCCGATCATGCCATAGGCCAGAGCCGTCGATGCCCCGAAGGCGCTTGCCAGCGCCAGGAATTCGCGCCGGTCGAACCGACCCGCACGCGCCTCGTTGGCCATCTCCTCTATGGCGCTTGGAACACGATCACCATTGCTTTTGAAAAGCGTCATTTTTTCCTCCCTTGTGGTTCCCGTCAGATCTTCGTCCCGTCAGCTAACGCTGTCCGGCAATTTCTCCTCGCGCAGCGCGATAAAATCTCTGAGACCGTCGGCGATGCCCACATCGAGCTTCGGCTCCTCATAATCGGCCAGCATGTTACGCGCTTTCTCCCGGCCGCGCGTGTCGTGGTCCTTCGCCCCTTCGGCCTTCCACTGTTCATAGGAATTGAAATCCATGATGCTGGGCATGAAGAAGGCCCGCTCGAAATGCTCAAGCGTGTGCTGGGTGCCGAGAAAATGGCCCTGCGGCCCCACCTCGCGGATGGCGGCCATCGCTTCCTTGAAATCGTCGAACGGCAGCCCGCCGGCATATTTGTACCAGCCGACGAGCTGTTCGCAATCGGTCGCGAACTTCGAATAGCCGCAGGTGAGACCCGCCTCGAGCCATCCGGCCGAGTGCCAGATGTAGTTGGCTCCGGCAAGGATGGCGGCATGCATGAGCATGTTCGCCTCGTAGCCGGCCTGGGCATCGTTCAGCTTCGAGCCGACATGGAAGCCGGACGTGCGCCACGGCAGCCCGTATTTCCGCGCCAGCGCGCCCATCAGATACATCATCTGCGCGGCCTCCGGCGTGCCGCCCATCGGAGCGCCGGTCTTCATGTCGACCGTGACCATGAACTGGCCGTAGATTTGAGGCGAGCCGGGACGCAGGAGCTGGGTGAACGCTACACCGGCAAGCGCCTCGGCATTGACCTGCGCCACCGCGCCCACGGCCGAGGCCGAGGTCGAGGCGCCGCAGAGCGCGAAGGGCGCCAGGATCAGCGGCTGATTGTGACGGGCATAGACCTTCATCGCATCCAGCATGGTGGCATCCCATACCAGCGGTGAATTGCAGTTGGTGATCGACACCAGCACAGGGTTGTCGCGCACGTAATCCTCACCGAACACGATGCCCGCCATCGCCATCGTGTCTTCCGCCCGATCCTTCGACGTCACGATGCCCATGAACGGCTTGTCGGAATGCTTCAGCGCCGAATGGATGATGTGGAGGTGACGCTTGGGCACCGCTATTTCCATCGGCTCGCAGATGATCGAGCTCGAGGAATGCAGGGCCGGCGCCATGTAGGCGAGCTTGTGGAAATTGTTGAGGTCGGCGAGCGTGCCGTAGCGCCTGACATTGTCGAGGTCACGCACATAAGGCGCGCCATACATCGGCACGAAGATGGAATTCTTTCCGCCCACGCGCACCGTACGCTCAGGGTTGCGCGCGTTGAGCGTGAACTCCGACGGCACCTTCGAGACGAGCTCCATCAGCAAGGCGCGGTCGATCCGCACTCTTGTCTCGGAGACGTCCGCGCCGGCGGCCTTCCACATTTCGATGGCCTCATCGTCGCGGAACTCGCATCCGACGTCCTCCAGGATGGCGAGCGATTCCTGGTGTATGAGTTCCACTGCCTCGTCCGGCACCATCTGATAGACGGGGATTTGGCGGACCAGTGTCGGAAACGACGTTACCGGAGCTCCCCGCAGCGCCTTGCGCCCCAGGCGGCCGCCGGCTCGACGATTGGCGTGTTCGGTCACAGCGGCCGGTACGTTCATGGCAACTCCATTCCTCTTATACCTCGCAGCCTAGACGCACAAAACAGGAATGTGACGCTGGAAAATCCTGATCTCTTGTATAAGCTCTGCTTATGCGAAACCTGCGCCACCTCCTGCCCTCGGCCGGCAGCCTGATCGTCTTCGAGGCGGCGGGCCGCCTGTCGAGCTTCACCGCCGCGGGGCGAGAGCTCGGCATGACCCAGGCCGCCGTTTCCTACGCGGTGCGCGGGCTGGAGGAACAGCTCGGCGCCAAGCTGTTCCAGCGCCGTCACCGGCAGGTCAGCCTGACGGAGGCCGGCGAGCGTTTCCACGCCGACGTTTCGCTGGGCCTGTCCCACATCCGAAAGTCGGCGGAGGATCTGCGCCTGCAGGCGACCGGAGGCCACGTGACGCTTGCCGCCTCGACTGCGTTCGGCTCCTTCTGGATGATGCCGCGGCTGCAGCAGTTCCGCGACGAACTGCCGGGCATTGATCTGCGCATCCAGACCGCCGACCGCGATCTCGACATCATCGCAGAGGGGATCCCGCTTGCCGTGCGCGGCGGCGAACCGAGGGACTGGCAGGACTATCATTCGCTGCCGCTTGCCGACGAAGAGATCTTTCCCGTCGCCGGCACCAGCTACGCGGCGAAGTTCGGCCTGCCCAAATCGGTCGCGGAACTGGCCACGCACCGTCTCATCCATCTTGAGGAGCCCTATCGGGAGGCGGCGAGCTGGAATGAGTGGTTCGAATCGGCCGGCGCCCGTCTCGGCGATACCGCGCGCGGCCTGCGCATCAACGATTACGGGCTGGTAATCCAGGGCGTCATGGAAGGGCAAGGCATCGCGCTCGGCTGGCGCCACCTTGCCGAGCGGATGCTCGCGACGGGACTGTTGGTGCCGGTGACGGACCATGTGCTCAAGACCGGCAAGGCGTTCTATGTCATCTGGCCGAGGAACCGGGAGCTTAGCGAGAATGCCCGCAAGGTACGGGATTGGCTGGCAGCGCAAGCGTGAGGTCGTTCACTGTTTTCACCGTACTTCACCCTCGCCCGCTCGGCACGAATCCGCCTATACTGTCACCATGCCCATACGCCAGCTTTCTGAAACGATGATCAACCAGATCGCCGCCGGCGAAGTCATCGAGCGTCCGGCAAGCGTGGTGAAGGAACTGGTCGAGAACGCGCTTGATGCCGGTGCGGGAAAGGTCGAGGTCGTCACATCAGGCGGCGGATTGAACCTGATCCGTGTCACCGATGACGGCTTCGGCATCCCCGAACAGGAGCTATCGCTGGCGATCGCACGCCATTGCACCTCCAAGCTTGCCGAAGACATCCACGACATCCGCTCGCTCGGCTTTCGCGGCGAGGCGCTGCCGTCGATCGGCTCGGTGTCGCGGCTGTCGATCCGCTCGCGCACGGCGGCAAGCGACAGCGCCGCCGAGATCGGCATCGAGGGCGGCAGGATCTCGCCCGTCAGGCCGGCGGCGGCCAATCGCGGCACCACCGTGGAGGTGCGCGACCTTTTCTTCGCCACCCCGGCAAGGCTGAAATTCATGAAAGGCGAGCGCGCCGAAAGCTCGGCGACCAGCGACGTGGTCAAGCGCATCGCGATCGCCTTTCCGACCGTTCGCTTCACGCTCAGCGGTTCCGACCGCTCGACGCTTGAATTGCCGGCGACCGATGACAGCGCGGACGGACGCCTGCGCCGCATCGCCCAGGTGATGGGGGCCGAGTTTCCCGACAATTCCATTGCCATCGATGCGATGCGCGAAGGCGTGCATCTGACCGGCCATGTATCGATCCCGTCCTTCACCCGCGCAAACGCGCTGCAGCAATATGCCTATGTTAATGGCCGGCCAGTGCGCGACAAGCTGATCGCCGGCGCTATCAGAGGCGCCTTCGCCGACGTCCTGCCACGCGACCGCCATGCGGTCACGGTGCTTTTCCTGACACTCGACCCGGCGATCGTCGACGTCAATGTCCACCCAGCCAAGGCGGATGTCCGCTTCCGCGACCCCGGCCTGGTGCGCGGGCTGATCGTCGGCGCCATCCGTCAGGCGCTTGCCGAAGCCGGCATCCGCGCCGCCACTTCCGGTGCCGCCGGCATGATGGCGGCGTTCCGGCCGGGAGCGGCGTCATACGCCCATGGCGGCCCGGCCAATGGTCACCGCAGCTACGAAGCGGCCTACCGCGCCTCGGGCTCTGCCGGTTTCGACCGCGCACGCTCGCCGCAACGGCCACTCGACATGGAGTTCCAGGGTTCAGGATTCGAACGAAACGGCGGGTTCGGCGAAAACGAGCAGGCGGCGTTCGATGCCGGCCCGATCGCCAGCGCCGACGCCCGGGCGGGACAGTGCGAAGCGGCGGAGACGCTGCTTGGCACGGTGCTCGGTGCGGCACGGGCGCAGGTGCATGAGAACTACATCGTCGCCCAGACCAGGGACTCACTTGTCATCGTCGACCAGCATGCCGCGCATGAGCGGCTGGTCTACGAGGCGTTGAAGAACGCGCTGCACGCGCGCGCCGTGCCGTCGCAGATGCTGCTTCTGCCGGAGATCGTCGACCTGCCTGAAGAGGATGCCGAACGGCTCGCCACGCATTCCGAAACGCTCGCCCGCTTCGGGCTCGGCATCGAGCGTTTCGGGCCGGGCGCCGTGGCCGTGCGCGAGACACCGTCGATGCTGGGCGAGACCAACGTCCAGCAATTGGTGCGCGACCTCGCCGACGAGATCGCCGACAACGACACCGTCGACACGCTGAAGGAAAGGCTGGACAAAATCGCGGCGACCATGGCCTGCCATGGTTCGGTGCGTTCCGGCCGCCTGCTCAAGGCCGAGGAGATGAACGCGCTGCTGCGCCAGATGGAGGCCACGCCCGGCTCCGGCACCTGCAACCACGGTCGCCCGACCTATATCGAACTCAAGCTGGCGGACATCGAGAGGCTGTTCGGGCGGCGGTGAAGGCTGCCTGCGAGGTTTGCCGGTGCAGCCCCCACCCCGCTGCTTCGCAGCGACCCTCCCCACAAGGGGGAGGGTGAGGAAGCGCCCTGCCCATCTACAGGAAAGCACTTTTATGAGGACGCGGAAAAGCGGAGTTCCCTACCTCCCCCTTGTGGGGAGGTCGGACCGAAGGTCCGGGCGGGGGTCCGAAAAGAGCCGCTTCCAAGCGGCTCTTTTCGAATCAAGAAGTGACCCCAACTCCCTGGTTCACCTCTTCAAATTCACCACGATGACGCCCCCTAGCGCCAGCGCGCCGCCAAGCAGGCCGAGCAGCATCGGGACTTCGCCCAGCCAGAAGAAGCCGATCAGGGCGGACATGGGAGAGACCAGATAAAGGAAGTTCGAGGCACGCGCCGCAGGCAAGCGCGAAAGCGCCGTCGCCCAGGCGGCATAGGCGATCAGGCTCGGCACGACGCCGAGATAGATGACCGCGCCCAGCCCCGCCATATCGGCGACCGCCGCCTGCGAAAAAGCTACCGGCAGGAAGGGCGCCAGGCAGAGCGCGCCGAGCACCATATTCGAGGCCGCAATGGTCAGTGGATGGTGGCGGGCGAACAGCGGCTTCTGGACGATGGTGTTGACCGCCGAACAGAGCGCCGATCCCAGCACCAGGAGCGCACCCGTGTCGAAATGCAGGCCCTGTCCGTCGGCCATGGCGATAATGCCGATGCCGCTGAAGGAAATGGCAGTACCGACCCAGGCCATCGTCGAGAATCGTTCGCCGAGCAGCGCCATCGCCATGATGGCGGTGAAGATCGGGCTGACATTGATGATGAATCCGGCAGCACCGGCCGAAACCGTCAGTTCGCCGAAATTGAGCATGGCGGTGTAGAGCGCGACGAAAACGGCGCCGCCAAAGGCCAGGCGCCACAACTCGCCTATGCGCGGCAGCGTCGGCCGCCTGACAGCAAGGAAGATCGCCGCAGGTACCGCGGCGATGGCAAAGCGCAGGGCGCCGAGTTCGAGCGGCCCGAACGCGGCGAGGCCAGCCCGGATCGCCGGAAAGGCGGAGGCCCAGCCAATCACCGTCAGCGCCACCGCTACGGCCGCGGTGGTGTCCATCCGCTGTGCTGGATTCAACGTGCTCGTCATCGCCCTCATCTCATCGTCCTCCCGTTCTTTCGCCTCTCGATGGGGAGAAAACGCTTTTTCGGACCAATTGACAAACGACCAAATCGAGGGTCAGCTGTGACTATGGATCACAGCTTAGACGGCATCTTGCCGCTCGAGACACTGCGCGCCTTCGATGCAGCGGCACGCACGGGGAGTTTTTCGGCAGCCGCGCAGAGGCTCCACCTTACCCATGGCGCTGTCAGCCGGCAGATTGCCAAGCTGGAGGACTGGCTTGGCCTGAAGGTTTTCGAACGCGGGGCGCGCGGCGTGACGCTGACGAACGAAGGCAATCGCCTGCATCTCAGGACCACCGAAGCCTTCGCGTTGATCTCGGTCAATTCGGACCGCTGGGTTGAACCGCGCGGCACCGCAGTGGTGCGGCTGGCCTCGATCCCCTCGGTAAGCGGCCTATGGCTGATGCCACGCATGGCGGCGCTTGAGAATGATCCCACCCGCCTGCGCATCGTGCTGGATGTCGATAACCGCCAGGCCGATCTCGCCGATGAAGGCATCGATCTGTCGGTGCGCTGCGGACGCGGCCGCATCCCGGGCCGCGTTTCGATGCAGTTGTTCGAGGAGTATCTGTTTCCGATCGCCTCGCCGAGCCTCGCGCCGGAGATCGGCTGCGGCGACCCGGCCCGGCTGCTCAAATTCCCGCTGATCAACGATTCCGACGCATCCGGCTGGCGCGCCTGGTTCGCCGCGCAGGACATGGATTACCGGCCGCGCCCGCAGGACCGACGCTTCGAAGACTACAATCTGGTGCTCGATGCCGCCGCACACGGCCTGGGCATCGCCTTGGCGCGCCCGCCGCTCACCGAACACCAGATACGGTCGGGGCGCGTCGTGGCCGTCGACGATCGTGTTGTGCTCAATCCCGTTTCCTACTGGCTCGATCGTCCCGCCGGAAGGCCCCGCGCCGCTGCCGCCGACCTGTCGCGCCGCATCGCGGCGCAGGCCGGTGTGTCGGCGGAAAAGATCGAACACTTCATCGAAGCCGACACGTAGGTTTCAGAGCAGTTCATCGTTTCACGGAAACGGCGAACCGCTCTATGTCTTTGTTTTGCGCAATTCCATAGGGAAAGCGCTACGCGCTTTTCCCGGGAAAACCGTACACACTTGCTTTAGCGAATGGCCAACCAGACAAATGCAATGAGCGCGGCAACCGGCAGGCCCGTTGCGATGGGGCCGATGCCGACCGCGCCTTGTTCGCGATTCCCCGGTGCGGCTCCCTTTGGCTGGCCGGTCATGCGCCCCGGCACCACATTGTCGGCTGACGCCTTTTGCACGACGGATACCCGCGGCGAGACGAACGCCGGCCACGAGAGCGGCGCGGGCCGTGCAGCCCCACCGTCTTCGGATCTTGTGACCGCCACTGGCACGCTGCGCTGAGCCTCGTCGCCTGGCGACGTCTGCTTGCGCGCCGCAATCTCGGAAACGGTCTTTCCGGCGGTGTCCATGTCCGGCTCCATCGCCGCCTGATAGGCCCGCACGATCTGCGGTGCGGCCAATTGCTGCGACGTCTCGACCGACGCGGGCGGCAGGGCCGCCAACGCTTCCAAGGCCGGTTGCGGGCGCAAGGCCGGCAGCGGCGGTCGCAAGGCCACCTTGACCAGCGCTGCCTTGAGCGCATCGGGTTTCGCCGACGGCACCGCCTGCGGCGTCATCGCCTCCTTGAGCAAGGAAGCCGGCCGAGCGGAAGAAATGTCCATCATGTCCCCACCAATGGTACTCTTCGGCTCATCAAATAGGATATCAGCATTGCCTCGAGCTTGTCCCATGCTTGACCTTGCCGGCAATTTGTGGCGATGAACTCGGCATGAAGCTCGGCACCAAAGCATGATGAACCGTTTCGAAGGCCCCGGCGGCAAGGAAGCCCGTATCCGCTATCTCGACGGCGACTTCCAGGTGACGAGCCCCGGCGCGTTCGTGCGCTGCGCCGTGACCGGCGAAAGCATTCCGCTCGACGAGCTGAAGTACTGGAGCGTTGAGAGGCAGGAGCCCTACATCAACGCCGCGGCCTCATTGCGCCGCGAGATCGAGGCGCATCCGGAATTGCGCAAGCGAAGCTGAGCAAATCCAGGAATGCGCAGCGATTTCTGTCCGCCGTTGCGTAAAAACCAAGAGGCAGAGCGGGTCGGCGATTCCATCGAAGGCTGAACGCCTTAGCCCTTAAGCTTAAGCTTACGCTGGCGCCAGGCATCGAGCGTCTCCCCGATGATACGTTCGGGAACGTGGTCGAGCTCGAAGACCGCGTCGATTTCCAGCACGTCGAGACGATCGAGAAAGTCCTTCGAGGCGCCGTGGCGCAGCCGGGCGGCATCCTTGGCGGTGGTGATGAGGCCGAGCCCTTCGGCGCGCGCGGTGGCCGCCAGTTCGGCAAGCTCATCCTCGGCGTAGAAATGATGATCCGGAAACGGCCGCTTCAAAGCCACCTCGCCGCCGGCCTCCTCTACCGTGTCGAAGAATTTCTCGGGGTGGCCGATGCCGGCGAAGGCAAGATAGCGTTTGCCGGCGAGGCGTTCCTTGCCGCTCGGCTCGGTGTGAGCCTCGAAGATCGGCCGGCCGGCGCGCGCCGCCTGGCGCACCACCGCGTCGGCGGCGGTGCCGTCACCCATCTTCAGCAACCCGCTGGTGAAGACCAGCTGATCGACGACCTTGGCCCTGAGCGGCCCGCCCGGGATGACACGGCCGTTGCCGATGCCGTACCGCGCATCGACGACGACCAGCGCATAGTCGATATGGATGCGCGCGCTCTGGAAACCGTCATCCATGATCAGGAAATCGCAGCCATGATTTTCCATGAGCAGTCGGGCGCCGGCGGCGCGGTGCGGCGTCACTGCCACGGGCGCGTGTTCGGCCAGCAGCAGCGGCTCGTCACCGACATGCCTGGCGCTGTCGTGTTTGATGTCGACGACATGCGGCTCGGCGAAGGAGCCGCCATGGCCGCGCGAGAGGAAACCGGGTTTGAGCCGCATGCGCCTGGCGTGTTCGGCCATGGCGATCGCCACCGGGGTCTTGCCCGTCCCGCCGACGGTGAAATTGCCGATGCACAGAACCGGCGCTTCGATCTTCTCGCGTCTGGCCCGCCGCATGCCACGGCCGGCGACGAATGCATAGGCGGCCGACAGCGGCGACAGCGCGAAAACGCGCCAGTCCGGCTCCTCCCACCAGAACGGCGGTGCTTCGGAGGCCATTTTAGCGCCCGTTCGCGCCCTTCAGGCGCGCCTTGACGACCAGCGGCTGGATATAGGGCTCAAGCGACTTCAGCGTGCGCGCCAGCGCGCCGCGCATCTCATCGACGGTCGCGGCGCCGGCCGCCATCATCTCATGGCGCGCGACTTCGTTGGTGAGCAGGAAGTTGACCGCACCGGCCAGCATGTCGCGGTCGCGCACCAGCTTGGCGCCGCCGCTGTCGAGCAGGCGCTGGTAGGCCTCGCGGAAATTCTGCACGTTGCGTCCGGCAAGGACCGCCGTCTCGAGCATGGCTGGCTCGAGCGGGTTCTGGCCGCCTTCGGAGGTGAGCGAACGGCCGACAAAGGCGATCTCGGTCATCCTGAGATAGAGCCCCATCTCGCCGATCGTATCGCCGAGCAGGATGTCAACGTCGGGCCCGATCCTGTCGGCCTTGCTGCGCCGCGCGACCTTGAGGCCCATGCCGGAAATCTGCTCGGCCAGGGCCTCGGCGCGGTCGGGATGGCGCGGGACTACGATCGTCAGCAGGCCGTGGTGACGCTTGTGCAGCATCGCATGGACCTCGGCGGCAACCACTTCCTCGCCGTCATGGGTCGAGATCGCCGCCCAGGTCGGACGGCCGCCAATCTGCCGCTGCAAGGTGGCCAGCGCCCGTTCGTCGACGGGCGGCGGGTTGGTGTCGACCTTGAGATTGCCGGAAACGGTTACCGGCCGGGCGCCGAGCGCGCGGAAACGCTCGCCGTCGACATCGGACTGGGCAACGACATGGGCAAGGTTCTCGAACAGCGCCTCGGCGATGTTGGGGCGCTTCTTCCAGGACGTGAAGGAGCGGTCGGACAGCCTGCCATTGACCAGAACCTGCGGCACGTGGCGGGCGCCAAGCTCGAGAATCGTCATCGGCCAGATCTCCGATTCGGCGATGATCGCCAGATCCGGCTTCCAGTGGTCGAGGAAACGGCTGACCGCCGGCTTGAGGTCGAGCGGCACATACTGGTGGATGATGCGGTCGCCCAATCTCTCGTCGGCGACCTTGGCCGACGTTACGGTGCCGGTCGTCAGCACGATATTGACGCCGTAGTCGAGTATGCTCTCGACCAGGGGAACGACAGCTATGGTTTCGCCGACGCTCGCGGCGTGGATCCAGATAACAGGCCCATCGGGGCGAGGCCGGCCGGCGACGCCGTAGCGTTCGCGGCGGCGGTTGCGGTCTTCCTTGCCGCGCGAGGTGCGCCAGGCAACATAGGGTCCGACCAGCGGATAGGCGACAGCGCCCGCCAAACGATATGCCGTCAGCATGGTACGCGCCCAGCGACCGCTCATCGCGGGGCATCCACGAGACGGTAGGCCTCGGCGGTCGCGGCATTGAGCGAGGCCGTCACTTCGAGGCGCTTGCGCTCCATCTCGGCGTCATCGGCATTGGCCGGCACGAAAACCGGTGTACCGATGATGATGGACGAGCGGCCGAACGGCAGGTTGATGGTCGTCTTGTCCCAGCTCTTCTCCAGCACCTTGCGGCGGCTGGTGGCAATGGCCGCCGGCAGGATCGGCCGGCCGGAGAGCCGCGCCAGGAGCACGATGCCAAGCCCCGCATCGCGCGGCGTGCCATGGGGGATGTCAGCGATCATGGCGACGTTCTTGCCGGCGACGAGCGACTTTTTCAGGGCGATCAGTGCCTTGGCTCCGCCCTTGTCGAGATGTTTGGCATTATCGCGCCCGCCGGAGCCGCGTACGGCCTCGATGCCGAATCTCTCGATCATCAGGGCGTTGAGTTCGGCATCGGCACTGCGCGACACCATGGCGACGAGCGGCCTGCCCTTGGGGTAGTAGGCCGGCGTCAACAGATGCTGGCCGTGCCAGAGCGCAATGATGCCGGGCTCGAAATGGGCATAGGCACCGCCGGTCAATTTCGCCGAGCCGTCGACGACGCGGTTGGTCAGGCGCACCAGCCGAACGAACTGCGCCAGCAGGCCGACGATGATGTTCTTGACGAATCGCGACTGCGCCAGCGGCTTGCGGATCCTGCGCCAGAAGGCCTTGGTGGCGCGGCTGCGACCCCTGCCCGTCGGCGTAGCCTGGCCGGGCGGCGCTTTCGCCAGATCATTATCCATCGACGTCAACCGACAGCCTTGTGGTCGGGGTCCAGGAGCCGATGCAGGTGCACGACGAAATAACGCATATGGGCATTGTCCACGCTAGCCTGCGCCTTGGCTTTCCATGCCGTATGGGCGGATTGATAGTCGGGATAGATGCCGACGATGTCGAGCGCGTCAAGATCGCGGAATTCGGTGCCGCCAAGCTTCTTCAGTTCGCCGCCGAACACCAGGTGCAAAAGCTGTTTCTTTCCGTCTTCCGCGGCCATTTCGGTCCTTCACATATTGTGAGTTTGTGACAGGTCTAGACCAAAGCCGCCGACTTTGGAACCTTCCATAATGCTTTCAATCATCCAGTCCGGCAATGACGCCCACGAGCACCGCCAGCAGTTCACCGCTGCCGGCGGCGAGCGCGCCGTGGCGGGTCACCTCGCCGGCATAGAGCGGCGCGCGGCCATACGGGTCGAGCAACTGGCCGCCTGCCTCGCGCAGAATAAGGTCGGCGGCGGCGATATCCCAGTCGTGCGCGTTCGGCTTTACGAAAGTGGCATCGAGCGTGCCGTTGGCGATCATTGCCAGGCGATAGGCAAGCGAAGGGCTGTAGGGCGCCCGCTTCAGCCGTTCCTGCCAGCCGGCCGGTATCCTGTCGAGCAACTGCTTCAACCCGGAAATTTCGGCCTTGTCGCCGGGCTGGCGCACCGCGATGCGGCTGCCGTTGCGGAAGGCGCCCTGGCCAGGCAGGGCCCAATAAGTCTCGTTAAGCGCCGGACATTCGAGCACGCCGGCAAGCGAGCGGCCATGCTCGACGACGGCGACGCTGACGCACCAGGTGCGCTGGCCTTCCAGGAAGCCGCGGGTGCCGTCGATCGGATCGACGACAAAGGTTCGGCGCGCCGAAAGCCGCACTGGATCGTCGACCGTCTCCTCGGACAGCCAGCCATAATCCGGCCGCGCCGCAAGCAGGGTCTGGCGCAAATACGCATCGGCGGCGTGATCGGCCTCGCTGACCGGCGAGGTCCCGCCCTTCATCCAGACCTGCGGGCTGTTCCCGAAGTAACGCATGGCGATGACGCCGGCCTCGCGGGCAGCGTCGCGCAGCAGCGGCAGATCCTCCGTGGCGCCAGTCGTGGTCAGATCATGCTCCGGCAAGGGTCATGCCTTCGATCAGCAACGTGGGGGCGGCGGTGCCGAAATTGCGATCGAGATCGCTTGCCGGCACCATGTTGAGGAACATCGTCTTCAGGTTGGAGGCGATCGTGACTTCGGCGACGGGGTAGGCAAGCTGGCCGTTGTCGATCCAGAACCCGGAAGCGCCGCGGCTGTATTCGCCGGTCACCATGTCGACACCTTGCCCGAACACCTCGGTGACGTAGAAGCCCGTCTTGAGCGAGGCGATCAGTTCTTCCGGCGAGCGCTCGCCCGGCTCGATGGCAAGATTGGTCGAAGACGGCGAGACGGACGAGCCGCTGCGCGAACCGCGTCCATTGGTAACGAGACCCAGTTCCCGCGCCGCCGAGGTCGACAGGAACCAGTGGTTGAGCACACCGTTCTCGATCATCAAAAGCTTGTCGCCTTCGACGCCTTCGCCGTCGAACGGACGCGAGGCCTGGCCGCGCCGCCTCAGCGGCTCGTCGGTGACGGTAATGGCCGATGCAGCCACCTTTTTGCCCATCATGTCGCGCAGGAACGACGTCTTGCGCGCGACGGCAGCGCCGTTGATGGCGCCCGCGAGATGGCCGGCAATGCCGCGCGCCACGCGCGGATCGAACACCACGTCGACCGGCCCGGTCGCGGCCTTGCGCGCGCCGAGCCGGCGCACGGCGCGTTCCCCGGCCTTGCGGCCTATGTCTTCCGGCGCATCCAGGTCGGCAAAATGCTGGCGCGAGGAGAATTCATAATCGCGCTCCATGCCGGTACCCTCGCCGGCGATGACGCTCGTGGAGCGCGAGAAGCGCGAGGCGACATAATGGCCGAGGAAGCCGTGCGAGGTGGCCAATACCAGCCCTCCGAGCCCGGCGCTGGCATTGCTGCCCGCCGAATTGGTCACGCCTTTGACGGCCAGAGCCGCCGCTTCCGCGGCCAGTGCCGCTTCCTTCAACTGGTCGGCCGATACTTCTGTTGCATCGAACAGGTCGAGATCGCGCGTCTGCCTGGCCAGCAGCGCCGGATCCGCGAGGCCCTGGTTGGGATCTTCGGGAGAGACCCTGGCCATGGCGACGGCACGT
The DNA here is from genome assembly GCF_006441495.1 of Mesorhizobium sp. B2-6-4. Lineage (NCBI taxonomy): Bacteria > Pseudomonadati > Pseudomonadota > Alphaproteobacteria > Hyphomicrobiales > Phyllobacteriaceae > Mesorhizobium > Mesorhizobium sp. B2-6-4. The sequence continues at coordinate 53,651 of NZ_VFUE01000012.1, read as the reverse complement.
TCGGCAAGCGCCTTCGGGTCGGACGCGGCAGTCGCGGAAACACTTGCCACCCGCTGGCCGACAAAGACACGCAGCGAAACGTCGTCGCCTTCCGAGGCCTCGGTGTTTTCGACCTTGCCCAGCCGCACCGACACACCGGTCGAGCGGCCACGCACCGCGACGGCATCCGCGGCATCGGCGCCAGCTTTTTTGGCAGCCTCGACCAGGGCCGCGACGCGGTCGGTCAATCTTGATGCGTCCGATATATCGCTCATACGCGTGATCCTGCTGTTGCGGCTGGCCTGGGAGCCGCCGTCCCCCATCTATTGTTCCGGTCCGGCTTGTGCAATGGCACAAGCTTCAATCAAAATGCATCGGTTCAGCCGCCCATCGCGAAGCGCGGCACCGCATCGCCAGCACGGAGCATTTCCAATGACGCCTTTCCATCTTGCCTTCCCGGTCCGTGATCTCGATGAAACACGCGCTTTCTATGGCGAGGTGCTGGGTTGCGCCATCGGCCGCTCTTCGGAGACCTGGGTCGATTTCGACCTGTTCGGCCACCAGATGTCGGCGCATCTGCGGCCACCGGCCGCGCCGGCTGCCAGCGACGGCAAGGTCGACGGCATGGCGGTGCCGATCCCGCATTTCGGCGCCGTGCTTTTGATGGATGACTGGCAGCGGCTTGCCGCGCGGCTGGAAGCACGCGCCGACATAGACTGGCTGGAGCGGCCGATGATCCGCTTCAAGGGAGAGCCCGGCGAACAGGCGACGCTGTTCATCCGCGATCCCTCGGGCAACGCGCTGGAATTCAAGGGCTTTCGTTCGCTGGAGCAGATTTTCGCGCATTGACATGGTGCAAGCCGTGGCGCGCGGACTCAGGACCCGGCAACAGGCGTCCAGATCACATCCTCGATTTTTTGCGCGCCCGTGGCCAGCATCGCCAGCCTGTCGAAGCCGAGCGCGATGCCGCTGGCCTGTGGCATGACCGCGAGTGCCGCGAGAAAATCCTCGTCCAGCGGATAGCGCTCGCCATAGACGCGCTCTTTCTCGTCCATTTCCATGATGAAGCGCCGGCGCTGCTCCTCGGCGTCCGTCAACTCGCCGAAGCCGTTGGCAAGTTCGACGCCGCAGCAATAGAGCTCGAAGCGCTCGGCGACGCGGGGGTCGCGTGGGCTCGGTCGCGCCAGAGCCGCCTCGGCGACCGGGTACTCGCAAAGGATGGTCGCGCGGCCGATTCCGAGATTGGGCTCGATCTTCTCCACCATCACCCGGCTGAACAGGTCGGCCCAGCCGTCGTCGGGCGCGGTACGCAGGCCGGCACCGGTCAGGGCCTGATGGAGCGAATCGCGGTCGGTGATGCCGTCGGCGCTGACCGTCGCAAGCAGATCGATCCCGGCATGGTGCGCGAAGGCGTCCGCCACCGTCAGCCGCTCCGGCTCCGCGAAAGGATCGCAGTCGCGGCCGCGAAAGCTGAAGCGCGTGGCCCCTGCCCTTGTCGCGGCCAGCGCCAGCAGATCCGCGCAATCCCGCATCAGGCTCTCATAGGTTTCGCCGACCCTGTACCATTCGAGCATGGTGAATTCGGGATGGTGCAAAGGGCCACGCTCGCGGTTGCGATAGACCGGGCCGAAGCTGAAGATCCTGGTCTCGCCGGCAGCGAGCAGCTTCTTGCAGGCGAATTCCGGCGACGTGTGCAGATAGAGCGGCTTGCGCTGCCCGTCCGGCGCGACCGCCTCGGTTGCGAAGGCCGCCAGATGCGCCTCGTTGCCGGGCGATATCTGCAGGGCCGATGCCTGCACCTCGATGAAATCGCGACGGGCGAACCAGTCGCGCAAGGCGGCGGCAAGGCCGTTGCGCAGCATCAGGCGCGAACGGCGATCGGCATGCACATGCGGCGTCCACCAGGGCGAAGCGGCGGTCATGGGCGGTTTGAAGGCGCGCTGGTTCGCGTTGGGGGCTGGCGGTTCGCGCCGAGATGCGCTAGGCCCCCATCCAGCGCCGCGCAAGCCGGCAAACGCCCGTCAACTCTCGCAGGATAAAAAACCGTGGTGAAAGTCATCGCCAGTTCGCTCCGCAAAGGCAATGTCGTCGACAAGGACGGCAAGCTTTATGTGATCCTCTTTGCCGAAAACATCCACCCAGGCAAGGGCACGCCCGTGACGCAGCTCGACATGCGCCGCATCGGCGACGGGGTGAAGGTTTCGGAACGCTACCGCACCACCGAACAGGTGGAGCGCGCCTATGTCGAGGAGCGCGAGCACACCTTCCTCTACGCCGACGGCGAAGGCTATCACTTCATGAACCCCGAGACCTACGACCAGGTGGCGGTGTCGGAAGCCGTCGTCGGCGATGCCGCCCCCTATTTGCAGGAAGGCATGCCGGTTCAGGTCTCGCAGTTCAACGGCATCGCCATCTCCCTGGTGCTGCCGCAGCGGGCCACCTTCGAAGTGGTCGAGACCGAGCCCACGACCAAGGGCCAGACGGCGTCCTCTTCCTACAAGCCCGCCCTGCTCTCCAACGGCGTGCGCACCGCCGTGCCGCCGCATATCGCGCCAGGCACCCGCGTGGTGGTGATGACGGCCGATGGGTCCTATGTGGAGCGCGCGAAGGACTGAGGCGAACTCTTACGTCTACCCGGAAGCCAGCGCCGCCTCACTGTTTGAAACAGTGTTCGCGATGCCATTGCAGGAAGCGAGGATGTGGGCGCTCGACCTGCCGACGGGGTGGAAGCGCGCGGCGGCTCCTGTTTATGAATCCCTGCACACTCTCCAGGTCGTTAACCTGCCTTGATACCAGTATTTCCAGATCATCGGACAGGCTGATCAATCCGCGATCGAACATCCAATGCGCTGTGCCGGATAGCGCGATGCCATTGTTGACGATGTCGGGTCCGTTCTTTTCAACCGGTCGAATGTGGGCGGCAGAAACTTCCGCCCGGCCGCCGCCATTTATCAACTTGAGACCTGAGATCGCGCAACGCTCGTCATAGGCGCGCAAGACAACGCGACGAAAAATGCGATCCCGCACAATTCGCGATCCGATATAGCTTACACGACTACGGCCCTCCTCGAACTGGAATGGAGCCTTTTCGTCCTGAAACCCGGATGAAATGCCGATCTGATCCACACGTGGCAGCAACGGCTCATGGTCGTCAAAGCCCAGATCGATAATGCGATTGAAGTCGCTTGGACTGATTGGTCGGACGGCCGATTGGGCGCGACCAGAAATCCTTCCTTGGTCGTTAAGCAGGCCGCGTTCAACGAGACCATCCGTCCCATTGAAGGGAACAGGAGTGGCCAAATCGAGGTAGGTTCCCGGCTCAATCAGAGCCAGATACATACCAAGCGCTACTGGATCTGGGAGAACCTGCTGGACCTTGGCTACGGCGAAATAGCCACGGGTATCGTCTACTTTGCTAGGTTCGTAGTAGATGATCCAGTCACCGACGCATGCTTCCACACGACGCAGATACTGGCTAGGAAACTGATATCGCTCAGCGGGACTGTCATCGTAGATCGAATCTGACCGGTGAATGAAGACCCCGAATCCCATTATCTTCCTGCAGCTTGGGGGATACCCGTGGAGATGTAGCACCAAAACTCGATCTTGGGAGCTTACTCTACCTTGAGAAACTCCCCTCTCCGATAAACTTCCCCGGATTTTTACAGAGCTGTCGCAAATGGCTCGCGCAGTTCGTCCTTTGGGTGAAGAAGGAGAACGCCAATGAGAAAGCTTATCGTCACCGAATTCATCAGCGTCGATGGCATCGCCGAAGTCGAGAAACTGCCTGGCGTGACCTGGAACGACGAGATGAACAGGTTCAAGGAGGACGAGCTGGCTGACAGCGGCGCCATGCTTTTGGGACGCACAACCTACGAGATTTTCGCCGGCTCGTGGCCGAGCGAAACCGGAGACTTCGCCGACCGGTTCAACGCGCTGCCGAAATACGTCGCGTCCAGCAGTTTGAAGGTGCTCGACTGGAAACCGGCCGAGCTGCTCAGGGGGCCGCTGCCGGAGGCGGTCAGGACACTGAAGCTAGGTAGCGGCGGCAACATCTATGTGCATGGCAGCCTCAGCGTCGCACAGGAACTGTTGCGCCATGGTCTGGTCGACCGCGTCAGGCTGCTGAGCTACCCCGGCACCGTTGGCCAAGGCAAAAAGCTGTTTCCGGCCGGCGATCCGGTGTCGCTTGAGTTGATTTCCGCCAAGCCATTCAGCAATGGGGTGGTGGCGCTGGAGTATGCGCCGGTGCTGGCGAAATCGTAATCGGTTAGAGTGCCCTTCTTCCAGAGAGGACTGGAGGGCGCCTGGCTTTCGGGATCAAAACTATAGCGGTGACGTGAGGCAACGTGTGGACCTCGCGTCACCCGGTCTGCTTTCCCCGTCTTTGCTCGACAGCAGCACTTTCCCTAGCCTCCACAACCCTCTCCACCTCGCGCTTCAGCTGGTCCTTGATATCCGCCGTCTCGGTCATCAGGACCTCGATCTTGAGGAAGTCGAGCACGCGGTATTTGGACACCGCCGGGCGGATCAGGATGTCGGGCTGGCACTGCTTCAGCTTGTTGGCGATGATCGACTGCATCATCAATTGAGTGGCGCCGAACATCAGGTCGACGGAGGTCGGCCGCCTGTGGTCGGCCTCTTCCGGCGCGCCGACCACGTCGACGCCGATGATGATGTCGGCATCATCCTCGATAAGGTCGAAGGGCACGGGGTTGTAGATGCCGCCATCGATCAGCAGCCGGCCGTCGCGCATCACCGGGCGGAACACGGCAGGAATGGCCGCTGACGCCGCGAGCGCCGAATGCAGGTCGCCTTCGGCGAACACGGCCAGCTTGTGGCCGAAATAGTCCGTCGCCGTCACCTTCAGCGGGATTTTCAGCTCGGCGAAGGTTTCGGGAATGGCTTCGGGCAGGAATGCCTTGAGGATGCGTTCGACATTGAACTGGCTGACGCGGATGCCGGCCTGCATGGCCTCGGCGATGGTGCCGGGCCGCGCCCGCCACATGCGGCTCGCCACCTCGGCGCGACGGCCGAGGATCGAGCGGGCATAATCGTGGATGTCCTTGCCGGTCATGCCGGAGGCCATGCCGGCGCCCATGATGGCGCCGATCGACGAGCCGGCGATTGCGACCGGCCTGATGCCCAGTTCGTCCAGCGCCTCGATGACATGGATGTGCGCCAGACCGCGCGCGCCGCCGCCGCCAAAGGCGATGCCGAAGGTGAGGCTCATCCCTTATTGGCTCCGGCCAAGGGCGGTCCGACGACCATGATGGTCGGCTCGGCCGACAAAAGCTTCTTCGCCGCGGCCTTGACCTGGTCGAGTGTCACCGCGTTGATGAGGCCGGTGCGGCGCTGAATGTAATCGACGCCGAGGTCGTCGAGCTGCAGCTCGACCAGGGTCGCGGCGATGGCGCTGGAGGAATCCAGGTTGTTGATGGCGTAGGCGCCGATCATGTATTTCTTGGTCGCCGCCAGTTCCGCGTCGGTCGGGCCGTCCTCGGCAAGCCGCTTGACCACGTCCCGCACGATGCCAAGGGTTTCGGCGGCCCGGTCCGATCGTGTGCCGGTGGTGACGATCAGCGCGTCGGCATGGTCCTGGTTGATCAGCGAGGAATTGACGCTGTAGGCCAGCCCGCGCTTCTCGCGCACCTCCTGGAACAGGCGCGAGGTGAAGGTGCCGCCGCCGAGAATCTCGTTCATCAGAACCGCAGGGAAGAAATCCGCCGCCTTGCGCTTCACGCCAGGCCAGGCAAGCTGAAGCGAGGTCTGCGGCAGGTCGTAGTCGACCTCGATATGCCGCGCCAGATTCGGCTCGACGTCGGCAACCGGCGCGAGCGCCTGGTTCTGCGGCAGCCCGCCGAACACCATGTCCAGTTTCTTCTTCAGCGTTTCCGGGTCGATGGCGCCGACCACCGCGACATGCAGCCCGCTCCGCGCGAAGACCGCCTTGTGCAGCGCCTTCAGATCGTCCCGCGTGATGGCGGCGATGCTCTGCCTGGTGCCCTGATCGGAGCGCGAATAAGGATGATCGCCATAGAGCGCGCGCGCCCATCTGTCCTGCGCGATCGTGTCGGGGTCGTTCTCTCCGGCGATGATGCCGGACAGGATCTGAGCGCCGATGCGATCGATCGGCGCCTGGTCGAAACGCGGCTCGTTGACCGCCAGCCGCAGCAGGTCGAACGCCTCGTCGCGCTGCTCGGCCAACATGCGCATGGAACCGTAGATGCCGTCGCGGGTCTCCTCGAAGCTCATCTCGGCGCCGGCGTCGTCGAGCTTCACCTGGAAGGCGTCGCTGTCCAGAGGGCCTGCGCCTTCGTCGAACAGACCGGTCATCAGATTGGCCAGCCCTTCCTTGCCCGGCGGATCCTGCGTCGAGCCGCCCCCAAAGACGAAACGGATGGCCACCATCGGCACCGAATAGTCTTCGACCAGCCAGGCGGTGACGCCCTTGGGCGAGGTGACCTGCTGGATGTCCATGGCGCGGGCGGCAAGCGCCGGCAGGACCAGGAAGAAGATGGAAAGGAGCAAAGTGACAAGCGCTGCGCGTGCCCTCCCTTCTCCCCGTTTGGGAGACGGGAAAGAGCCGTGTTGCTCGCTCTTCATCATCAATTCCCCGCCTGTTGCTGCGGCAAGAGATAGCCGGTCGTCGACCGGGCCAGCACCAGATAGCGCGCGGCGACGGCCTTGATCTCGCCGGGAGTGATGTTGCGGATGCGCTCCGGCCATTGCTCGATGTCCTGCACATTGCCGCCGGTGGCAAGCTCGGCGCCATAGATATTGGCCATCGAATCCTGTTTGTCGCGGGCGAAAACCATCGAGCGGACATAGCGGTCCTTGGCCTTGTCCAGCTCCTTGACGGTGACGCCTTCCCTGGCGATGCGCACGACCTCCGCGTCGACGGCCGCCTCGACATCGACGAGCCTGGCGTCGCCGCGCGGCGTGCCATAGACGGTGAAGTTGGTGTCGTCCAGCATGGTGCCCTGGAAATAGGCCCCGGCGTTGGAAGCGATGCCTTGCCTGACCACCAGCGCCTGATACAGCCGGCTGCGGTTGCCGCCGCCCAGTATTTCCGCCAGCAGGTCGAGCGCCTCGGCTTCGCCGGGCTTGGCCGTGTGGTAGGACGGCACCACCCATTGGGTGGAGAAATTCGGCACGCTGACGCGGGCGTCGGACAGCGTCACCGTGCGCCTGGTGTTCTGCTCCGGCTCGACCGGGCGGACGCGCGGCGGCAGGTCGGGCCCGCGCGCGATCTTGCCGTAGGTTTTCTCGGCCAGAGCCTTGACCGTGTCGGGCTCGACGTCACCGGCCACGATCAGCACCGCGTTGTTGGGCTGGTAGTATTTGTTGTAGAAGGCGATGGCGTCGGTGCGGTTCAACTGCTCCATCTCCTGCATCCAGCCAATGACCGGAATTCGGTAGGGCTGGTTCTGCCACAGCGTGGCGTCGAGTTCCTCTTCGAGCACCGCCTCGGGACTGTTGTCGATGCGCGAACGGCGCTCCTCCAGGATGACGTCGCGCTCGGTCTTGATGACATCGTCGGTGAGGATGAGGTTGCGCATGCGGTCGGCCTCGAAGCTCATCATCAGCTCGAGCGCCGACGGCGCCACCGTCTCGTGGAAGGCGGTGTAGTCGTAGGAGGTGAAGGCATTGTTGGAGCCGCCTATGTCGGAGACGGCGCGGTCGAACTCGCCGGCGGCGCGATTGGCCGTCGCCTTGAACATCAGATGCTCGAAGAAATGGGCGATGCCGGATTTGCCTGGCGGCTCGTCGGCGCTGCCCACCTTATACCACACCATATGGGTGACGATCGGTGAGCGATGGTCGGGAATGACGACCACTTCCATGCCATTGTCGAGCAGAAAATCCGTTACCTTGAACTCGGCCGGCCGCTTGTCGGCGGCGAAGGTCGCCGGGGCCAGTCCGGCAATGACCAAAGCCAGCGATGTGGCCAAGAGCGTCTTGCGCAGCCATTCAGCCTGAAATGTCATCAATGGCTCCGGTTTCTCATGACGGACGATAGGCGGCGAGCCGATGTTGTGAAAGTGAATTGTTGATTACTGGCATGGCACGACCTGCTCCCCTGGGAAGAGGGCTCGCATTCCATCTTCGCCCGCAAATGAAGCTTAACTCAGGCGGCCTCGACAAGCCGGATCAGCGTCTCGCCATAGTGGCGCTCGTCGACAACTGAAAATCCCGGTCCCGGCTCGAAAGGCGCCGCCGCTGCCTCCTCGACCACGCACAGCGCGCCGGGACGCAGCCAGCCGCCTTGCTTGGCCGACCTCAGCGCGCGTTCGCCAAGACCCTTGCCGTAAGGTGGATCGGCGAAAACGAGGTCGAACGGCGCCAGCGTGCCGGCCTCGCCCAGAGCCGTCGCATCGCGCCGGAATATCTTGGTGCGGCCGGTCAGGCCGAAGGCCTCGACATTGTCGCGGATCAGGCCGCGGCCTTCGGCCGACTCCTCGATGAAGACGCCATAGGACGCGCCGCGCGACAGCGCCTCGAGCCCGAGAGCGCCCGTGCCTGCGAACAGGTCGAGCACGCGCGCGCCCTGCAACCGATCGGCAAAGCGATGCGCCAGCACATTGAAAACAGCCTCGCGGGTGCGGTCAGTGGTGGGGCGGATGGCGCTGCCGCGGGGCGTCGCCAGCGGGCGCCCGCGAAACTCGCCGCCGACGATCCTCATTTCGCCCTTGGACCCTTGAAACCGCCGCGCGGCCGCTCGCCGCCGCCGCCCGGACGTTCGCCACGCGGCTTGCCGAACGGCTTGGGGCCGCCCGGCTTGCCGCCGGGCTTGCCATAGGCCGGCTTGAAAGACGCCTTACGGGCCTTGGCCTCAGCGGCTTTGGCAGCATCCGCCTCCGCCCTGCCCTTGCCGATTGGGCGCGCGCCCGGCGCCATCCAGACATTGGCCTTGCGCTGGCCGGGCGGCTCGATCGGCCGCTGCTCGCGCTCGGATTTCTTGCCGCCCGGTTTGCCGCCAAAACCACCGCGCGGCTTGTCGCCGAAGCTACCGCGTTCGGGTCTCGGGCCGCGGTCGCCAAAGCTTTTTTCCGGCCTCGCGCCTCTGTCGGGGCTGGTCGACAGTTTGCCCAGCGCCTCGTCACGGCTGCCTTCGCGGCGCTTGCGGTTCTTGATCAGGCCGCCCTCGCCGATCGGCCGGTGGTCACCCTCGCGCGAAAATCTCGGCCGCTCGGCCTCCTCACGCCGCGGCTCGAACCGCCGCACCGGCAAGTTGGAAAACGGCTTTGTTATCTCGGCATCGAAATTGGCACCGGATTCCTCTATCAGGCGTTCGCCGAGCTGATCGCGCAACACCTTGCCCTTGATCTCCAGCACATGGCCTTCGGGGAGCTCGTCGAGCTGGAACGGGCCGTAGGAGATGCGGATCAGCCGCGTCACGTCGAGGCCGAGCGCGCCGAGAATGTTCTTGACCTCGCGGTTTTTGCCCTCGCGCAAGCCGATCGTCAGCCAGGCGTTCGAGCCTTGCTCGCGATCGAGGCTCGCCTCGATGGCGCCATAGAAGACGCCGTCCACGGCAATGCCTTCGCGCAAACCCGCAAGCGCACTTTCCTCGACCTTGCCATGGACGCGCACCCGGTAACGGCGCAGCCAGCCGGTGGCCGGCAGTTCGAGCACGCGAGACAGGCCGCCATCATTGGTCAGCAGCAGCAGGCCTTCGGTGTTGATGTCGAGCCGGCCGATGGTCATCAGCCGGGGCAATTCAGCCGGCAGCACGTCGAAGACGGTCTTGCGGCCCTCGGGGTCGCGGTTGGTGGTCACGACACCGGCAGGCTTGTGGAACAGGAACAGCCGAGTGCGCTCGATCGGCGGGATCTCCATGCCGTCGAGATGGATGATGTCGCCCGGCATCACATTGAAAGCCGGCGAAGACAGAACCCGGCCGTTGACCTTGACGCGGCCGGCCGCGATCAACTCCTCGGCGTCGCGGCGCGAGGCAAGCCCGGCGCGAGCCAGCCGCTTGGCGATCCGCTCGCCGGCTTCCTCGGGCGCCTCCGCAGGACGCGGACGGGACTTGAAACCGCCTTGCGGCCGGTCGGCAGCGAAATCGCGCTTCGGACGGTCTGCGAAATCGCGCTTCGGACGGTCAGAGAAGTCGGGCTTGGGCCGATCGGCAAAATCACGCTTAGGACGATCGAAGCGTCTTTCACCCGTCGCACCTTCAGCCGCCATTGGCCGCTCGCCGCGCGGTGCATACGGCTTGCGCGGGCCTTCGCGGTTTTCATAAGGCTTGCCTTGCGGACGCGGACCCTTGTTGAAGGGCCGCTCCGAGCGCCCGCCTTCCCCGCCCTCGCGCGGCTTGTACTCACGCTTCTGTGGCCGTTCGCCATCGGCGGCCATTGGACGCTCGCCACGCGGTGCGTAGGGCTTCCGCGGGCCTTCGCGGTTTTCATAAGGCTTGCCTTGCGGACGCGGACCCTTGTTGAAGGGCCGCTCCGGGCGCCCGCCTTCGCCGCCTTCGCGCGGCTTGTACTCACGCTTCTGGGGCCGTTCGCCATCGGCGGCCATCGGCCGCTCACCGCGCGGCGCGTAGGGTTTGCGCGGCCCTTCGTGCTTTTCGAAGGGCTTGCCGCCGTCGCCACGCTTGGCAAACGGTTTCTTGGCGCCGAAGGCTGGCTTGCCGCCTTTGCCGGCATCGCGCCCACGCGCGCCCGCCGGTTTCGGACCGCTTTTGCCCGGACCCTTCTGGCGCGGAGTTTTCTTGTCGTTGTCGTCCATGTGGCCTTTGTCCGTTTGCGCTGCTACAGCGTGGCGCATCCTTTCGGGCGCGCAACGAACGCTGTAGCATTTTTGATTTGGCGCATGATCATTTCCGAAAACCGTACCCGATTTTCGAGGTTATGCGCTCAATAACAGGATCACCGTCGAGTGGCGAGGAGATAATCGGAATGGAAACCCGCGTGAAGCGGCCCGATTTCATGGCGCTGGCGCTGGAGGAGGCGCAAGCGGCAGCCTCGCGCGGCGAAGTGCCGGTCGGCGCCGTCATCGCCAGCGCCGGCACGGTCATTGCCAGTGCCGGCAACCGCACCCGGGAGCTTGCCGATCCGACGGCCCATGCCGAGATGCTGGCCATCCGCGAAGCCTGCCGAAGGCTGTCGAGCGAGCGGCTCTCCGGACACGATCTCTATGTGACGCTGGAGCCTTGCGCCATGTGCGCCGGCGCCATCTCCTTCGCCAGGTTGCGCCGGCTCTACTTTGGCGCCGCGGACGAAAAGGGCGGCGCGGTGGTCAACGGCGTGCGCTTCTTCGCTTCGCCGACCTGCCATCACACGCCTGACATCTATGCGGGCATCGCGGAGGCCGAATCGGCCCTGCTGCTGAAGGATTTCTTTCGGGAACGCCGCGACTGAACGGGGTGCGATACCCGTCAGCAAAGCAAATGCGCCCCGCTTTTTACAGGGACGGCAGCCAGTCGAACCAGCCGCCCTTCTTGCCTTCCGCCTCTCTCTTCAGGCGGCGTTCCTTTTTGTACTCGTCTTCGCCGAGTTCGTTTTGCGGCGCCGTGCCGGATGCGACGCGATAGGCAAGGGGCGGCTCGCTCAGATATTTGCGGGTATTCGGATCGCCCTGCTTGCTTTCGGCAAGGCGGCGCTGGATATCGGCGGCGCGGCCCTTGTCGGAATCGGCAGGCGTCCAACGCGGCGGGTGACTCGATCCGGATTCCTCCATCGCCTTCTTCACCGAGGCGGGATCCGTCTGCACGTCGTCGACGATCTGCGACTGGTAGGACGGATCATCCTGGTGTGCGGTGGCGTCGGCGCGCAGGCGGGCACGGCGCTGCTCGGGCGATTCTGGCCATTCGGCGCTTGCGGTCTCGATGCTATCCTGTGGCGCCGGCAGCGCTTCCTTCTGACCAGGCGCCGGCTTCACCAGGGTCGGACGCGGCTTGTAATCGATGTGTTCCTTGCGCTTCGGCGCGAACGAAAAAGCGCCCGTGAGATCGCCGGCCAATTGTTCGCCGGCGGTCTTGTCGGTGCCGTAGGTCGGAGAACCGACACATCCGGACAGAGCGAGCCCCGATGCGACAAGCGGCGCCAACAGCGCGAGGCGCGCATTAAATCTCTCGGTCATGCCAAAAAGTCCCACTCTAGACAGCCTCTCGATCGCCGCCGGCCCCAAGGTCCGGTCCCCGTGTCCAAGCACTTGCGACGAAAATCCGGCGACAATTTGTCTTCCGGAGTTTCGCGTGTTTACCTCAACCACTCGTTAAGGGCAACGCGCGGACGGATTTGCACCGACCGGCGTGGCATTTGTGCACCGATATGCCTGGCCTTCAAAGCCGGCCGAGCGCCTTAAGCTCATGCAGCACGGCGGCGTCGCGCGCCGAGACATCGGGAAAGGCAGGATCCTGCCCGACATCGGCGGTGTAACGCCACGACCGCGCGCATTTGACCAGGCCGCGGTCCTCGGCTTTTTCGATCACCACGGCGATGCCCTTCACGTCTTCGAGCGTGAAGGCGCCTTGTTGCGCCTCGCCATGGGCGATGACGAGATCGCTGGTGATCGCCATTTCGGCCATGTCGACATCCGATATCGCGGCTTCGAGCGCCGCATCGTCGATGGTAACGACGGGAACCGCTTCCAGCGACGAGCCGATCACCTTCTGGGCACGCGCGATTTCCAGCGCACCGGTGACGACGCGGCGCACCTGCCGCACCTTACGCCATTTCTCCGCCAGCGCCTCGTTCTTCCAGTTTTCCGGGATCGCCGGGAACTGATCGAGATGCACCGAGACGGCATCGGGATGGCGGTCGAGCCAGGCCTCTTCCATGGTGAAGGGCAGCATCGGCGCCAGCCATCTTACCAGGCAGTCGAAAAGGTGGCGCACCACCTGCACCGAGGCCTTGCGCTTCGCGCTCGACGGCGCATCGCAGTAGAGCGCGTCCTTGCGAATATCGAAATAGAAGGCCGACAACTCGACCACCATGAAATCGAGGAGCGCACGGGTGATGCGCTTGAACTCGAAGGCATCGTAGCCCTGGCGCACCACCTCATCGAGTTCGGCGAGGCGATGCAGCATCAGCCGTTCCAGCTCCGGCATCCCTTCCAGCGGCACCTCCTCGCCATCGTCGTGGGCGAGCGTGCCCAGCATCCAGCGGATGGTGTTGCGCAGCTTGCGGTAGGCGTCGATGTTGGTTTGCAGCACGTTCTTGCCGAGGCGCTGGTCTTCCCAATAGTCAGTCGTCACCACCCACAGGCGCAGGATGTCCGCGCCGGACTGCTTGATCACGTCCTGCGGGACGACGGTGTTGCCGAGTGACTTCGACATCTTGCGGCCGTCCTCGTCCATGGTGAAACCATGGGTGACGACGGTGTCGTAAGGCGCCCTGCCCCTGGTGCCGCAGCTTTCGAGCAGTGAGGAGTGGAACCAGCCGCGATGCTGGTCGGAGCCTTCGAGATAAACGTCGGCCGGCCATTTGAGATCGGGACGATCCTCCAGCGTGAAAACGTGGGTCGAGCCTGAATCGAACCAGACGTCGAGGATGTCCGTCACCTGCTTCCATCTGGAGGCATCGTGATTGCCGAGGAAACGGTCCTTGGCACCGGCGGCGAACCAGGCATCGGCGCCTTCTTTCTCGAAAGCGTCCATGATGCGCTGGTTGACCGCCTCGTCCTGGAGCACATTGCCGTCGGCGTCGGCGAAGACCGCGATCGGCACGCCCCAGGCGCGCTGGCGCGACAGCACCCAGTCGGGCCGTTCCTCGATCATGGCGCGAATGCGGTTCTGCCCCGCCCCCGGCACGAAACGGGTGTCGTCGATCGCCTTCAGCGCACGGCTGCGCAGCGTCGTGCCGTCGCCGAGGTCCTTGTCCATGTAAACGAACCATTGCGGCGTGTTGCGGAAGATGACCGGTTTCTTCGACCGCCAGGAATGCGGATAGGAGTGTTTCAGCCGACCGCGCGCGAACAACGCGTTGCGCTTGATCAGCTCATCGATGACCGCTTGGTTGGCATTGCCCTTCTTGCCGTTGTCGTCAAGGACGCGCGCCGCGCCACCCTCACGATCCGGACCGAAGCCCGGCGCGTCCTTGGTGAAAAAGCCGGCATCGTCGACGGTGAACGGGATCGCGGTGTCGACGCCGCGCGCACGCAGGTCCGGGGCCGCCTCCATCCAGGCGTCGAAATCCTCGCGACCATGGCCCGGCGCCGTGTGAACGAACCCGGTGCCCGCATCATCGGTGACATGGTCGCCGGCAAGCATGGGCACCGGAAACTCGTAACCGCCGCCAAGACCCTTGAAGGGATGCGAAAGCGTAAGACTTCCAAGCTCTTGCGCCGACACGCTGCGAAGACGATTCAAGGTGACTTTGGCCTTGACCGAAGCCTCTTCGGCCAGCGTATCGGCAAAGATCAGCTTTTCGCCCGGCTGCGGGCCGAAGGCGTTCTCGGCTGCCGTAACCTCGTAGAGACCGTAGTCGATGCGCGGCGAATAGTTGACGGCACGGTTGCCGGGGATCGTCCAAGGCGTCGTCGTCCAGATGATGACATGGGCCTGCAGCAGATCGAGAGCGCCCTCGGTCAGTGCGGCCTCTCCGTCAGCCACGGGGCGCACCAGACTGGCGACCGGGAACTTCGCCCAGATCGTATCCGACTCGTAGTCCTGGTATTCGATCTCGGCCTCGGCGAGCGCGGTGCGCTCGACGACACTCCACATCACCGGCTTGGAGCCGCGATAGAGCTGGCCCGACATGGCGAATTTCAACAGTTCGCCGGCGATACGCGCCTCGGCGTGGAAGGCCATGGTCGTATACGGGTTCTTGAAGTCGCCGATGACGCCAAGGCGCTGGAATTCCGCCCCCTGAACGCCGATCCAGTGAGCGGCGAAATCCCGGCATTCCTTGCGGAACTCGTTGACCGGCACCTCATCCTTGTTCTTGCCCTTGGCGCGGTACTGCTCCTCGATCTTCCATTCGATCGGCAGGCCGTGGCAGTCCCAGCCGGGCACGTAATTGGCGTCGCGGCCGCGCATCTGGAAGGAGCGGTTGATGACGTCCTTGAGGATCTTGTTCAGCGCATGGCCGATATGGATGTTGCCGTTGGCATAAGGCGGGCCGTCATGCAGCACGTATTTCGGGCGACCGGCGGAGGCCTCGCGCAGCTTGCGGTAGAGATCCATCTCCTGCCAGCGCTTGACCAGCACCGGCTCCTTCTCGGGCAAACCGGCACGCATCGGGAAATCCGTCTGCGGCAGGTAAAGCGTCTTGGAATAGTCGATCGTTTCAGCTGTATCGGTCATTGGTCTGCCATTGTGGATTGCCCGGCGGCAAGGGAGCTCGGGCCTGAACTATCATGATCTGGAAAAAGCGCGAGGGGTCGCGCGCAAGATTCCCGGCGGCTCCGACAGCTCTCAGGCCGTCCGGAACACCGGGCTGGTAATTCGTATCGTAATCGCGACGGAACGCGAGACCACTGTCATGGCCGCGCTTTTAAACGAGGTGGGCCAGCTTGGAAAGCCCGAACTCCAAGGCACTCGCCTTGCCGCTTGTGCCAATTGCGCATATATGTTAGGCAAATGGCACCGGAGGCGCGTCATGTCCAATCCGCATCGCAAGGTCCACGTGCCGGCTGCCAGACGGGCCGCCCGTAAGGAGAAGGTCGAGCGTGCGCAGGATGGCTTGGTCCGGGATGCCGCAACGGGGCAATTCCTGGTCAGCTTCACCAAGGTGGAAGAACTCCGCCACCGTGGGTTCAGCAATGACGAAATCTACAAGATCGTAGGATCGCGGCGCACTTTGGCGCGCAGGAAAGAACGCAATGAGAAACTGAGTATTGCCGAGTCCGATCGCGTCATGCGCATCGAGCGCATTTCCACAATGGCGGATCGTGTTTTCGGAGACCACGAAAAAGCGCAACGTTGGTTGCGCAAACGCAGCCGGGTGCTCAACGAAGCGCCTATCACGCTCCTGCAGTCGGAAACCGGTGCTTCCCTGGTGGAAGAGGAACTGCATCGCATCGATTATGGCATTTTCGCCTGACGATGCGTCTATGGCGTATCTCCAACTTCGCCGACCTGTCCGGCCGGGGCGGCATGCTCAGCTCCGGCCGTTGGAACATCAAGGGCACCGCCATTGTGTACTGTGCGGATCATCCCGCCACGGCGCTTCTTGAAATTCTCGTTCATGTCGACGTGGAAGATTTGCCGCCCACGTTCCAGCTCCTGGAAATCGAAGTGCCTGACGGCGTCTCCATTGCCGTCCGCGATTTGCCCGAGGGCTGGAAAGACAATCCGGCCAAGACACGCGAGATTGGCAGCGATTTTGTCAGTGCCGCCAGCCATCCAGTCATGGAAGTTCCTTGCGTGATCGTTCCCTTCGCCAGAAACTATATTCTCAATCCCGCCTTGCTGGAACGCGAAGGCATCGCCATCGTCGGCACCACAAGTCAACAGATCGATACGCGATTGCTGGAATAAGGCCGATACCGGCTACATCTTGAAATCGAAGCGATAGGTCGTCGATACGCCGATCATGAACTGGTTGCGGTCGCCGCGCTCCTTGACCAGGCTGGAATCGGCGGCCGGGCCTTCGAGGCGTGAATATTCCCCGAACAGGCTGGCGGTCATCGGGTCGGTCACCTTCCACGTCACCGCACCGCCAAGGCCGACCGATTTCAGGCCGCCGCCGGGATTATACTGGTTCAACCCCGAGGCCACGGCTTCCTGCGCGTCGACGCCGTAATAGGCGTCGAAATATTTGGCGGAGGCGAACGAGACGCGCGGCCCGCCAGAGATCCTGACGGTTGGCGTCACATCGTAGAAGGCGTCGGCGGCGATGTCGGCGACGAAGCCGTTATGGGCGCGGATGCCGTGCCGCAACTCGGCACGCGCACGTATCCAGTCCGTCGGATAGAATTCGAAGAAGCCGCCCACCTCGCCGCCCCAGCGGACCGGATCGAGGCCCTTCAACTCGTCGGCATCGCCATCGTCGCGCGAGAACAGGAACTTGCCGGTCAGGCCGGCGCGAACGCCGCCGTCATCGACCAGCGCCAGCGAAATGTTGTCGTTGCGTGAGGTGAAGCGGGCCGCCGGGCCAGCCTTGCCCAAGGAGATGATCGGCGAGGCGCTGAGCAGGTACTTCTTGCCGCCCTCGAAATTAGGCGCCACCATGCCGGTGGCGCCGACCGTCAGATACCAATCGCCGGACAGCCAGCCGAAGGCGCCCTCGCCGGCATCGGCCGCACCCGAGGTAGCCAGCATGACGGTAGCCAAGGCTGCAGAAATTTTCCCGACCGGACTCATGACTACCCCATTAACACGATACGACTGTCTTTCGGTCACAGCTTTGAAGAGGCTTTGGTAAAATTTGATTTAAGGTCGAGACGTCCGGCTCGCATTGCTCACCATCCGGCCGCCGTCGGCTGGACGCGGGTCGGCACCAAGGGTAACTTCATTCCCTGCTGGCGGTCCTCGATGGAGGTGGCGACATGACCTTGCACGGCGATGCACTGAAGAACGCGATCGGACAGACGCGAGCAAAGTGGGGGTGGTTTGTTGGCCTGGGCGTGTTGCTGCTGATCCTCGGCGGCATTGCGTTCGGCAACCTCTTCATTGCCACGGTGGCTTCCGTCTATGTCGTGGGGTGGCTGATGCTGGTGGCCGGCATCATCGAGATCATGCATGCCTTCGGGGTCAAGACGTGGGGCCGCTTCTTCTACTGGCTGCTCAGCGGATTGCTCTACGCGGTCGCGGGCTTTTTCGCCTTCGACAACCCGCTGCTGGCCTCGGCGGTGCTGACCTTCCTGCTGGCCGTGGCGCTCGTCGCTTCCGGCGTGCTGCGCGCCTGGGTCGGCTACAGCCACCGGCCTGAGCGCGGCTGGGGCTGGATCGTCGCGGCCGGCGCCATCAGCGCGATCGCAGGATTGATCATAGCCATGGGCTGGCCGGTCAACAGCGTATGGGTGCTCGGCCTGTTCCTGGCAATCGACCTGATCTTCCAGGGCTGGACCTTCATCGCCGTCGGTCTGGCGCTGAAAAAGTAACGTCTGGTTCGAGCATGATCTAACCCGAAAACCGGGCGCCACTTTTCGGGACCATGCTTCAAAAAGCCATGGCCGCGTCGAGTTGCGAAAGCGGCTTGACGCCGGCCAGCAGTGCTCTCGCCTCGGCCTCGTCGCGCTTCATCTGCGCGACCAGCGCATCAAGCCCGTCGAACTTGACCTCGCTGCGCAGGTAACCGAAGAACGACACCTGGCAGATCTCGCCATAGAGGTCACCGGAAAAATCGAAGACGAAGGTTTCCAGAAGCGGCGCGCCATCATCGTCGACGGTCGGACGGCGGCCAAAGCTGGCAACTCCGTCATGCAGCCTTCCGTCGGCGCGGCGAAAGCGAACGGCATAGATGCCTTCCCTGAGGGTCGCCTCGGCGGGAAGCCTCATGTTGGCGGTCGGAAAGCCGAGCGTTCGCCCTAGCTTCTGGCCGTCCACGACTTCGCTCTCCACCGTGAAGCGATAGCCGAGCAGGCCGGCGGCCTCGGCCACCGCGCCTTCGCAAAGCAAGGCGCGGATGCGGCTCGATGAAACCACCTCGGCGCTTTCGTCCCGAAATGCATCGACCAGCGTGACGCCGAAGCCATGGCGCTCGCCAGCCGCCATCAGATAGGCCGGCCCGCCCTGGCGGTCCTTGCCGAAATGAAAATCGAAGCCGGTCACGGCATGGGTGATGCCAAGCGTTCTCTCCAGCACGTCGGTCACGAAAGCTTCCGCCGACAGCGAGGCGAAGTCGCGCGTGAAAGGCTGTTCGACGAGCGCGGCAAAGCCCAGCAGCGACAGGAGCCGCGCCTTCATCGGCGGCGGCGTCAGCACGAACAGCGGTATCTCGGGCCTGAATATCTTTCGCGGGTGCGGTTCGAAAGTCAGCACCAGCGCCGGCACGCCACGCCGCCGCGCCTCCGCCAATGCCCGTTCGAGCACCGCCTGATGACCGCGATGGACACCGTCGAAATTGCCGATCGCGACAACGCCGCCGCGCAAATCGGCGGGCAGCGGCGCGGTTGCCGAAAGGTGCTGGAAAGCGTCCATCGCCATCTACCGCAGCCTGGGAATGACGGCTACTGGATGATAGCCGTGCCTGTCAAGAAACGCGGCGAGCCTTGCCGGATCCGGCTGCGATGCATCGCCATAGTCGCGGGCATGGATGCCGCCCGAGACATAGAGAACGTCGAAACCGTTGCCGGCCGCGCCCTTGATATCGGTCAGCATGCCGTCGCCGATGGCCAGCACCTGGCGGCGCTCGACCGGCCGGCCAAGGATCTCCGCCACCTCCTTCATCGCCACATCATAGACCGGCGCATATGGCTTTCCGGCTATCAGCGTGCGGCCGCCGAGCTGCGCGTAGTCGCGTGCCAGGGCGCCGGCGCACCAGATGATGCGTTCGCCGCGCTCGACCATGATATCCGGGTTGGCGCAGATGAAAGGCAAGTTCCTGGCGCGCAACCGCCGCAGCAGCTCCGCATAATCTTCGGGCTTCTCCACTTCGTCATCGAACAGGCCGGTGCAGACGACGCCGGATGCCTCGAACTCCTCGACGAGATCGACGTCGAGCCCGTCATAGAGGGTCAAGTCTCGCTCGGCGCCGACATGGAAGATCTTTCGCGGGCCTTCCACGATTAGGTCGCGGGTCACGTCGCCCGAGGTGACCACGCGGTCGTAGGCCGATGGGGGAACGCCGATGACGTTCATCTGGGCCACGACGTCGGCGCTGCGGCGCGGCGAATTGGTGATCAGGACGACGGGAATGCCGGCCGTACGGGCAGTCGCCAGCGCCGACGCAGCCGCGGGAAAATGCCTTTCGCCATTGTGCACCACGCCCCAGACATCGCAGAGAATGGCCGAATAGTTCTTCGACACGTCTTCGAGCGAACCGATGATGTCAGGCGAGGCCGCCATGCCGTATCCTTCAGTCATGATCGTTGCGGTGCCGCAGCCGACGGTTCGCCGCAGCCGGTTGGAATTATCCGAACCGGCCCAGCCTGTCACCAGCTTTCGCCCGCCTGTACCGGCATCCACCACCGTTCACTGGTTGGTTAACGAGCTTTGAAAGTGCAAGCTGACCTTGGATATATTCCAGAAACCTGAAATTTAACGATTTATGACACCGTCCCCACTGACTATCGATTTGGCGGGGCAGGTGTGACAATGATCCGAAGATTCGGACGCGACCGGCGTGGCAATTATGCGCTGATGACCGTGCTCGCCATGGTGCCGCTGATGGGCGCCGTGGCGATCGCCGTCGACTATACGGAAATGGTGGGCCAAAGGCAAAACGCCTTGAACGCCTTGGACGCGGCCGGCTTCGCCACGGCCCAGCAGATCGTTGCCGGCGCCAGCGACGCCGACGCCGTGGCCTATGCCAAGAATTTCTTCGAAGCCAATCTCGCGCATATCGATCCGGCCAACACCACGCTGGCCGTGACGCTGCCCAACAACAACACAGGCGGCGGGACGCTGAAGCTCTGCGCGACCTTGGTCTACAAGCCCTATTTCGAGCCGACGGCTAAACTACTGCTGGGCGGCAGCGCCGGCAGCACCGATATCGGCTTCAGCACCTGCTCCGAAGTACGCCTGAAGAACACGTTGGAAGTGTCGCTGGTGCTTGATAATTCCGGTTCGATGAAGGAGCTCGGCAAAGGCTCGAACAAGGTGCGGTTCGACCTTCTCAAGAGCGCCGCCAAGCAGTTGGTCGACCAGTTGGCCGGCCAGGCCCAGCAGATGAGGCAGGTCACCAAGCCGGTCCAGTTCAGCCTCGTTCCTTTCGCCGCCTCGGTGAATGTCGGTCCGGGCAACGCCTCGGCGGCGTGGATGGACACGACCGGCATCTCGCCGATCCATCACGAGAATTTCGACTGGACGAACACCATGACGCAGGAAAAGTCGCCGTGGGGGACGACCAAATACGCGCAAAACATCGCCGGCATCTGGTATGCGAAAGGCACCGGCTGGGACGCGAGCCAGAAAGACCAGCCGCTGACCCGGTTCTCGATCTACAAACAGATGAAACGCACCACGGGGTGCAGTTCAAGGAACCGGGACGGCAGTTGCAGGACCTACACCTACGATACGGTTGCCAACTGGGGAGGCTGTGTCGAATCTCGGCCATATCCATACAACATCCAGGATACCGCAGCGTCCACACCCGCTACCCTGTTCGTGCCGATGTTCGCGCCCGATGAAACCGATCTCATCGACAGCAGCAGCCGGCCGGCCAACAACAATTGGCGTGCCGACGTGCCGTCGGGGACACTTGTGCCGCCAGTCACCAGCGCCGAACGCCAGCGCTACATGCCGAAATATTTCAATGATCCGGGGACTACGGTGACATCAGGCTATGGCATGGATGCCGGTCCCAACACGAGTTGCAGCACAACGGCGATCAAGCCGCTGACCGACGTCTCCACGACGGCCGGCGCCGACGCGGTCAAAGCCGCCATCGACGCCATGGCCGCTGACGGCGCCACCAACGTGCCGGAAGGCATGGCCTGGGGCTGGCGAACCCTGTCCAGCACCGCACCCTTCACCGAGGGACGGCCCGAGACGGAAAGAGGCAATGACAAGGTGCTGATCGTGCTGACCGACGGCGCCAATACCTACTACACGCCAACGTCGGTGACGGCGCAGACCTACTCTGGAACCAATTGGAGTTCTGGCGGCAACGACATGGCTGGCAGCAAGGCGATCTATTCGGCTCTCGGATACGCCGTACCTTTCATCAAAAGCTATACCTATGGCCGCATGTTCCTCGGCACGGATGTCACCAAGGACGACTACAGCAACGCCAACTACACCAAAGCGATGAACGAGCATTTCACCGCCCTGTGTAACAACGCCAAGGCCGCCGGGGTCATGGTCATGACCATCGCGCTTGATCTGGACGCCACCAAGACAGCGGAGAAAACGCAGATGGATGCGCTGAAGGCCTGTTCTTCGGATTCCCGCTTCAGCAAGGACAAGACCGATCCGAGCAAGCCGATGAAGCTGTTCTGGAATTCGACGGGCGCAACGCTGTCCGACGATTTCAAGGCGATCGGCAACGAGCTGTCCAACCTGCGCATCGTCAGCTGATCCGACGAATTCCACGTCGACGCCCTGCATCCGGCGGGGTGTCGTTTTTTGGAGGCACCGGGGGGCCGCTCCAGATTGGTTAGTGCTTGGTGAAGCGCGAACCAAGCAATCGAGCGGTTTCCCAAACCCGTCCTTCAGCGTTTTGTGGAAAGCTGGCGTCGATCGAGAATCCGCCGGCGGGGGCCGCTGCAAGACATGCGTGAAATCTGGCGTCAGTTCCGCCGCGACAGGCGCGGCAACTATGCTCTCATGACGGCCTTCGCGATGGTCCCGCTGATGGGCGGGCTGGCGCTCGCGGTCGACTTCACGGAAATGAACCGCGAAAAGCAGACGGTGTTGAACGCGCTCGACGCCGCCAACTTCGCCACCGCGCGCCGCCTGACGGAAGGCGCCACCGACGACCAGCTGAGAGCCTATGCGCTCGACTTCTTCAACGCCAATCTGAACGATGTCGATCCCGCCAACACGACGCTCAACCTCACTTTGCCCAGCAACGCCGCTGGCGGCGGAACAATGAAGCTTTGCGGCACCTTGACCTATAATCCTTACTTCCTGCCGACGGCGAAGGTACTGCTCGGCGGCACCGGCGCCACCAATATCGGCTTCACCGCATGCTCTGAGGTGCGGCTGAAGAACACGCTCGAAGTGGCGCTGGTGCTGGACAATTCCGGTTCGATGGTCACGCCCGGAACCGGCTCGGGGCAGAAGCGCATCGATCTCCTCAAGACCGCGGCGAAGCAGTTGGTCGACACGCTTGCCCAGCAGGCCGCGATGATCAAGCAGGTCGACAAGCCGGTGCAGTTCGGCCTCGTACCCTTTGCCGCCTCGGTCAATGTCGGTCCTGGCAACGGCAACGCGTCCTGGATGGACACCGAGGGCCTGTCACCGGTGTCGAACGAGAATTTCGACTGGTCGACGCTGAACGCCGCCAACAAATACGCCCAGCAGACCAACGGCATCTGGTACAAACGCGGCACCGGCTGGGGCGACGAGGAAGGCCAGATGCTGACCCGGTTTTCGCTCTACCGCGACATGAAGGTCGTCACCAGCCATGAGCGTGTTAAAAACAGCAAGCACGTTGTTTGTGCTGAATACAACTGGAACAATACCTGCAAGCGCAGTTACGACGCATACGACTATGTCGATTCCTACGGTCCGTTCGCCAGCTGGCAAGGCTGTGTCGAAGCCCGGCCCTACCCCTACAATGTCAACGACGCCCCGCCGTCCGGCGGCTCGGCCAATACCGGGATAGGCGTGGGCGATCCGGCGACGATGTTCGTGCCGATGTTCGCCCCGGATGAACCCGGCAATCACTGGAAGATCACCCAGGATCCCAACGAAGCCGCACCAAAGACCTACGGCGCCATCAACAGCTGGTGGAACGACGATCCTTCAAGCAGCAGCGGCCAAGCCCGGCTGCGCAACATGACCAAATATTTCCAGCCGCGGCCGATCGATGCGCCGGTATTGCCCGCAGGCAACGGCCCGAACTACAGTTGCACCACCAACCCGATCACGCCGCTGACCGACGTCAGCGTCGCCGATGGGCTCGCCACGATCAAAGCCGCGATCGACCTGATGCAGCCGGATGGCGGCACCAATGTTCCCGAGGGCATGGGCTGGGGCTGGCGGGTGGTCTCGAGCGGCGAGCCGTTCACGCAGGGGCGCCCGGAAACAGAAAAAGGCAACGACAAGGTGGTGATCGTGCTGACCGACGGCGCCAACACCTATTACACGCCTTCCTCGCTCAGCTATTCCGACCCCGCCGATTCGAAGTCGACCTACGCGTCCTACGGCTATCTCAAGCCCGGCTATGCCGGCACCTCGGTCGGGCGCCTGTTCATGGGTACATCCAGCGCCATCGGCCAGTTCGACTATTCGAACGGCAATTACACCAGCGCGCTCAACGAGCAGATGACGACGCTTTGCAACAACGCCAAGGCGGCCGACATCATGGTGATGACGGTGGCTCTCGACCTGTCCACGACCAAGACCACCGACAAGAACGCCATCGATGCGCTGAAATCATGCTCGTCGGACTCGCGCTTCCGCAAGGACCCGGCGGATCCGAGCAAACCCGCCAAGCTGTTCTGGAATGCGACGGGCGCCAGCCTGTCCAACGATTTCAAGGAAATCGGCAACGAATTGTCGAACCTGCGCGTGGTCGGTTAACCGGACTCTGGCGCAACGCCTGACGCCGCCAAGCCCTTGTGGGCGCCTGCCGCAACAGGCACATAATGCCGCACGCTGGATCGCATCCATCGCGGCACGCCTGGGGACGAACAATGCCCGATACCGCCAACCACCTCGCCTTCGCGCTGGTCTGCCTGGGCATGGTGCTGACGCCGGGTCCAAACATGATCTACCTGATCTCGCGCTCCCTGTCGCAAGGGCCGAAGGCCGGACTGATCTCGCTTGGCGGGGTCGCCGTCGGTTTTGTCTTCTATGTGCTGTCGGCGGCATTCGGCATCACGGCGCTGCTGCTGGCCGTGCCCTTCGCCTATGACGCGCTGCGCTTTGCCGGCGTGCTCTATCTCCTGTGGCTGGCCTGGCAGGCCGTGAAGCCGGGCGGACGCTCGCCATTCCAGGTGCGCGACCTGCCGAAAGACGGGCCGCGCAAGCTGTTCGCCATGGGCCTGATGACCAATCTGCTCAATCCGAAGGTGGCGGTGCTCTATTTGTCGCTGCTGCCGCAATTCATCAGCATTGGCAAAGGCCATGTCCTGTCTCAGCTTCTTGTGCTCGGCGCGACGCAGATTTCGATCAGCCTGACCGTGAATGCCATCATCGCGGTGACGGCCGGCTCGATCGCCGCGTTTCTCGCCGGGCGGCCTTTGTGGCTGGTCATCCAGCGCTGGATGATGGGAGGCGTGCTGACGGCGCTGGCGCTGAAGATGGCGACCGACGCACAGCGCTGAGGGCGGCGGTCCCGGCGTTGGTTTACATCGGCCGCCTTGTCTGCTGGGTCCGCTCCGGTTCCACCACCTTGCGGTAGAGGTGCCAGGTGGCATGGCCAAGGATAGGCATAACGACCGCGAGCCCGGCAAACAGCGGGATCGAACCGATCACCAGCAGCACCGCGACCGTCAGGCCCCAAAGAGCCATCTGCAGCGGATTTGCCATCACCGCCCGCGCCGAGGTTTCTATGGCCGAAACGGCGCCGACGTCACGGTCGAGCAGCAACGGGAAGGCGACGACAGTGGTGGCCAACACGATCACGGCGAAAACGAAGCCGGCGGCGTTGCCGAGAAGGATCAACGTCCAGCCTTTGCTGGTCGTCAGCACGTCGCGGACAAAGGCGCCGATCGAAGCCGGCGGCTGGTCGCCGAACAGGCTGGTGTAGATCGACTGCGCGGTGAACAGCCACAACAGGAACAGCACGAAAAGCATGATGCCGATGACCGCGATCGAAGGCACCGCAGGCGAGTGGCGGACATCGAGGGCATGCCGCCAGTTGGTGTTCATGCCGAGCTCGCGCCGGCGGCTGATCTCGTAGAGGCCGAGCGCGGCGAAAGGGCCGACAAGGGCGAAACCCGACATCAAGGGATAGACGAGCTGAATGGCGTTGGAGCCAGACGTCCACTGCGTCAGGATCAGGCCGACGATGGGATAGATCAGGCACAGGAAAACGTAGTGAGACGGTTTTGCCCAGAAATCCTCGGCGCCGAGCCGCAGCGCATCCCAGAGGTCCGATGTGGTGATGTGGCGCACCGTGGGCTGCACATGCATTCCGCGCGCGTCCGCCATGACATGAAAGCTGGCCATAAGCTTCCTCCCGTTGTCGGGGGCGGTCACCACCGTGATGGCCGCCCGTAGCTGCCACTAGTAGATGTAACAGCATACCCGATTTGCCAGGGGCTGTCGCCAAATCGATGGTTCCGGACAGGCCATCACGGGATTGTCATCGCTGCCCGGCAGAAGCCGCGCGATCTTCGGCATCGGATTTCTCGGATGATGGGCCATTCGGAGCTGGATGGCCGAACGCAACGCTTCAAGACTGCGCGGTGCGATCAGCGAAGGCCAGGGCATCAATTTCCTCGACAGTTTTTTCGGCTTGCCCGTCAAAAGCCATGATCGCGACTATGCAGGTAGGAATGAGCATTGTCATCGACCTCCCTCCAGAACCGCTCCGGACAAGGCGCTCCTTGCTGATCGGTCTTGCGGCCATAGCCGGGCTTGCCGCCTGCAGCACCGTTTCCGTGCCCACCGGTGAGGGCGCAGGTGTCTCTTCCTCCGCCACGGCCACCCTGGCCAACTTGCGCGCCGCGGCCGGGCGGAGTCCGCTGACCGCGGACACCCAGCTCGAACAGGCGGCGTTGCAGCAGGCCGGCTACATGGCGTCGCGGACGCGCATGAGCCACACCACCGGCTGGGGCAAGGATTTCGCCTCGCGCATGAAGGACAATGGCGTGCACGGCGCTGCGGCCGAGAACATCGCCGAAGGCCGCTTCGACCAGCAGAAACTGTTCGACATCTGGATGCATTCGACCGGCCACCGGCGCAACATACTCGATCCGGACTTCAGCCGTTTCGGGCTTGCCTATGTCCGCGACGGCCGCGACCCCAGCCTCCGCTACTGGGCCCTGGTGCTCGGAAGGTAGCAAAGCCATCGCCGGCAGCGGACAGCCGTCGGCGAATATCAATCCATATGTGCCGCCGGCGCGCCGCCAGCCGGCGCCGTCTTCGGCTTGCGCAGCAGGATCACGAACGGAATGGCGGCCAGCGTCATTATCATCAGGATTTTGAAGTCGTTGACGTAAGAGATCATCATCGCCTGGATGTTCACCATCCTGTCGACCTGGGACAATGCCATCTGGTCGCCGCCGGCCGCCGCCGGCGAAACCGCCCACAGATTGGGGTTGAACGGATTGATAAAGGTGGAAAGCTCGGCGTGATTTATCTGTGTATTGCGCACCATGAGCACCGTCACGACCGATACGCCGATGGACGAGCCGAGGTTGCGCACAAGGCTGAACAAAGCCGTGGCATCGGTGCGGAAGCGCACGTCAAGCGTGGCGAAGGCCACCGTCGACAGCGGCACGAATACCATTCCCATTCCCAGGCCCTGGATGATGCCGGAAGTGATGATCAGCCAGTTGTCCATCTGGGGCGAGAAGCCGGCCATCGTGTAGAGCGACTGCGCGGTCAGGAGGAAGCCGATGACGACGAGGATTCTGGCGTCGACCTTGCTCATGAGCCGGCCGACGACGAGCATCGAGATCATCGTCCCCACGCCGCGCGGCCCGATCACGATGCCGATGGTGATGGTCGGATAGCCGAAGATGGTCGACAGCATCGGCGGCAGCAGCGACATGCTCGCCAGGATGAGCACGCCCATGACGAAGATGAACGCCAGCCCGGTCACGAAATTGCGGTCGAGGAAGATCTTGGGGTCGATGAAGGGATGCTCTGCCGTCATCGTGTGGATGATGAACACCCAGAAGCCGGTTATCGAAAGGCCAAGCTCGATCCAGATCTCGACCGACGAGAACCAGTCGACCTCGCCACCACGATCGAGCAGCAGCTGCAGAGCGCCGACGCCGAGCGATATCATGGCGAAGCCGAAGAAATCGAAGCTTCGCACCCGCCGCGCAATGGCCGGCAGATAAGCGGCCATGCCAAGGAAGGCGACGATGCCGACCGGCAGGTTGATAAAGAACACCCAGCGCCAGCTGAAATTCTCGGTCAGCCAGCCACCAAGCGTGGGACCCAGAATCGGCCCCAGCATGATGCCGGCGCCCCAGATGGCCATTGCCTGGCCGTGGCGTTCCTTCGGGTTGATGTCGAGCAGGAAGGTCTGCGACAGAGGCACGATCGCGGCGCCGAACACGCCTTGCATGAGCCGGAACAACACGATGGTTTCAAGGCTCCAGGCCAGACCGCACAGCATCGAGAAGATGGTGAAGCCGACCACCGCCGTCAGGAACAGTTCCTTGCGGCCGAAACGGTCCGCAAGCCAGCCGGTGACCGGCGTCATGATCGCTGCCGCCACGATGTAGGAGGTCAGCACCCAGTTGATGTTGTCGGGCGAGGCGCCGAGATCGCCGGTCATGGTCGGCAGCGCGACGTTGGCGATCGTGGTGTCGAGCGCCTGCATGATCGTCGCCAGCATGAGCGCAACCGTGATCAGGCCACGATGCGGCACTTCTTTGAAAGGTTCTGGCGTGCTCATGATGCGGAACTTCCAGCCGGTAACAAAAACGTGTACACAGGGTTTCCGGGCGGCAAAGCCTTCCGTTGAGAGACCCTCATCGCGGTGGGACGCGATTATCGATGTGGGGGTTACATCGACCGAAAGTCTCGATTGAGCGGATGCCTGCCGCCCGGAAACATGAGGACCGACGGGTCCGTGTCGAAGATTTCAGCTTTCGATCAAGCCGCGATGCGGTTTGCCCCGAAGGCTGACCCTTCCACTCCTCCCATCAGACCAATCCCCCTGCTCAGTGCGTCCACCCGCATGATCCCCGCGGGCTTCCGCTGATTTACTTCGCGACCTCGCCAGCCGTGGCGTGGCCGAAAATGCCAGGCAGGCCGCGCGCCACGCCCGTGTCGACGGTAACGGCCGCGCTCATGCCTGTGCGCAGCATCATCTTGGCGTCGGGATCGCTCAGCTCCAGGCGGACCGGAATGCGCTGGGTGACCTTGACCCAGTTGCCGGTAGCGTTCTGGGCGGGCAGAAGCGAGAAGTCCGCTCCGGTGCCGGCGCCGATAGCCTTGACGGTCGCTTCGAAGGTCCTGCCCGGATAGGTGTCGACCACGATTTCTGCCTTCTGGCCCGGCTTCATATTGGTCAGCTGTGTTTCCTTGAAATTGGCGTCGATCCAGGTATCGCCGGTCTCGACCAGCGAGAACAGCGGCGTGCCGGAGCCGACATACTGGCCGACCTTGAAGGACGCGGCCTGGTAGACGACGCCATCGGCAGGCGCCTTCACCGTGGTCTGCGCCAGGTCGTAGGCAGCCTTGTCGCGCGCTGCGAGCGCCGACATCACGGTCGGATGTTTGTCGGTCTCGATATCGGGATTGCCGCCCAGCGCCGCCTTGGCGCTGACGATGCCCTGTTGGGCGACGGCAAGCTGCTGCTTTGCCTTATCGAGATCGTTCCTGGCCTCATCGAGCGAAGACTTGGCGTTGATACCTTTCTGGGCGAGATCGGCGGCACGGTCGTATTGCGACTGGGCATAGGCAACTTCGCTGCTGGCGGATTTCTCCTGCGCCATGGCCTGGCTGTAGGCGGCGCGCAGCTGTTCGACGTTGAGCCGCGCGGCGGCCACCGCCGCGTCGGCCTGCGCAAGTGCGATCCGGTAAGGCTCGGGGTCAATGGCGAAGAGAAGATCGCCTTGCTTCACCCTCTGATTGTCCGAGATCGCAACCTGAACGATGCGGCCCGCCGTGTCCGAGGCGATCGATACCTTGGCCTGCTGCAGGTTGGCGTTCTCCGTCTCCTGGTAGCGCCCTCCAGTGACCCAGACATAGCCGCCACCAATGACCAACGCCGCCGGCAGGGCGAACATCAACAAGAAGCGGCCGAGACGGCGCTTCTTCTTTGGCACCGGCGTCGGCTCTGCCGGAGGTGTCATTGTAACAGGGGCCGCGGCCGGCTGCTGCGGCGCTTCCATTTCCACTTTGGCGGCGTTTTCGTCGACCTTGGCTACCGCGTTCATGCTGCTGCGCCTTCCGTATTCTTGACCTTGTCGCAGGACGGTGAATCGCCATCCGCGAGATTCTGTGCCATCGCATCCAATGCCCTGATCAGGACGCGGCGATCGTCTGGCGAAACGCCGGTCAGCGACTCCTCATAGACTTCGCCGGCGAGGCTCTTGACCTCCGCATACGCGGCACTTGCCTTGGGAGTTGGGAAGATCATGCGCACGCGGCGGTCGGCGGCGTCGGAGCGGCGCTCGATCCAGCCGCCCTCCTCCATCCGGTCAACCAGCCGCGAGACGCTGATCGGCTCGATTTCAAGCAGTTCGGCAAGCCGCGCCTGCGAAACGCCCGCTTCCTTGGCGACGCGAACCATCAGGCGCCATTGCGCCGAGGACAGGCCAAGGCCGCTGGCGCGCGCTTCGAAGCGCTTTCGCATCAGCCGCTGCACGTCGTGGATCAAAAATCCCAATCTGTCTACGCCTTCGGAAACCATGAGTGGCATATATAATAAGCGTGCTTATCATTCAAGTCCGGCATTGTTCCAGAAGCCGGCAAACGTGCATGGCAGCCGTGCAGCACAATCATGGCTGCGTCCGATGATCTCGGCCGCCGCGACACCCATTACAAGCGGTTGCGGATCAGCATGGTGACAACGAAGAAGGCGCCGAGCGAGCTGGTGATGATGCCGATCGGCAGTTCCTGCGGCGGCAGCAATGTGCGCGCCAGAAGGTCGCTTGCCAGCAACAGCACCGCCCCGAACAGCGCGCAACTTACGATCAGGCGCAGATGCAGCGCGCCGGCCAGCGGCCGCGACAGATGCGGGATCATGAGGCCGACGAAGCCGATGACGCCAGCGACCGAAACCAGGACCGCGGTCGAAAAAGCGGCGACCAGAAACGTCGTCCGTCGCATTCGCGCCACCGGCACGCCAAGACTTTCGGCGGCATTTTCGCCGGCCAGGAAAGCGTCCAGCCGGCGATGATTCCACAGCCCGTACGCCGCAATCGTGCCGGCCCCAAGCGCACCCAGCCAGATATTGTCCCACCGCGCAAGGCCGAGCCCGCCCATCGTCCAGAACAGCACCGAATGGGCGGCGCGCTGGTCACCGGCAAAGACCAGGTAATTGGTCAATGCGGTGAACATGAAGGAGACCGCAAGTCCGGCGAGGATCAGCCGTTCGGGGCCTTGTCCCCTCACCCGCGCAACCAGCAAAAGCACAACGCAAGCCGCCAGAATACCGCCGGTGAACGCAGCGATCGGTAGCGTCCAGATCCCGAAACTGTCGCCGAAGACGGTGATGACGGAGACAGCGCCGGCGGCGGCTCCCGACGAGAGGCCGAACAGGAACGGATCGGCAAGATCGTTGCGCGTCACCGTCTGTAACAGCGCGCCGACCACGCCCAGGCCGCCGCCGACACAGATGGCCAGGATTATGCGCGGCAATCTGAGGTCGACGACGATCCTGCCGACCGGGCCGGACACGTCATGCCCCTTCAATCCGATCGCATGGCCAAGTGCTGCAACGACGTCGCCCAACGGAATCATCGTCGAGCCATAGGCGATCGACAGCAGCGCGAACGCGGCGATTGCCAACGCCGCCGCCGTCATGGCCAATAGGAATGCCTTGTGCCGCAAAGTCATGTTCCCGGTTAAAACGCTTCCGGATGCATCGCCCTGGCAATCTTGCCGATCGCGTCGATATTGGCCGGCCCGGGTGTCAGTTCGGCATAGCGAAGCGCCACGAAGCGTTCGTTCCTGACCGCGTCCGTCTCCTTCATTGCCGGATGCGCTTTCAGGAAATCGAGCAGCTTCCGGTAGCCGCCGCCATCCTGATAGTCGAGCAGGATGAGGAATTGCGGATTGCGCGAGGCCACCGTCTCCCAATCCGTGTTGCCCCAGCTGGTGTCCATGTCGGCCATGATGTTGTCGCCGCCGGCCGCGGAAATCATGGCGTTGGGAATGGCGAACTTGCCTGATGTGAACGGCTTGTCCTCGCCGGAATCATAGAGGAACACGCGCGTTCCCCTGCGGGCGCCGACCTTGGCCGTGATTTCGGCGAGCTGCGCCTTCCAGCCGGAGACGAGCTTATCCGCTTCGGCCTCCTTGCCGAAGATCTTGCCCAGCTTCTCGACATCGCCATAGAGCAGGTCCATCGAAGCGGCGGGGCGGTTCTTGTCGAGATGGACGCAGCTTTCCGTCAGCACCAGGGTCTTGATGCCGTGTTGCGCCAGCGTATCGGGCGTCACCTCGCCGCCCGGCTTCATGCCGTAGTACCAACCGGCGAAGAAGAAGTCGGGCTCGACAGCGACCAGGTTTTCCAGCGTCGGATATTTGGGCGCCAGTTCCGGGATCGAGCCTTGCTCGGCCTTGAATTCGGGGCCGACCTTGTACCATCCGGTGATGCCGGTCAGGCCGACGATCGACGGCTGCAGCTTCAGGGCGAAGGCCATCTCGGCCATGTTGAGATCGTGAATGACAGCGCGCTTTGGAGGCGCGTCGAAGGTCAGCGACTTGCCGCAGCTGTCGACCGTCACCGGAAAGGCGAAGGCCGTAGAGGCCAGCAGGGAGAAGGCAAGAGATACGGCAAGGCGTTTCACGGATGTTGCTCCTTCGTTGCACGGGAATTGGATCTGCGCTCACGAAGATGGCGCGGCACGGTTCGGAACCTCGAACACCGTCAGCTCGCGGTCCTCCATCGGGTGGCGCAACCTAAAGACGTCGACACCGAAGATCTCGCGGATCAGCTGCTGAGTGAGTGCTTCGCGTGGCGGCGCCAGCACATGCAACCGGCCATGGCTCATCACCGCGACCCTGGTGGCGAAAGGCGTCACCAGCGCCAGATCGTGCAGCACCGCGATCACGGTCATGCCGAGGCCTGCAACCAGTTCGAGCAACTCGCTGCGCGCCCGCGGGTCGAGATGGTTGGTCGGCTCGTCGAGGAACAGGATCTTCGGCTCCTGTGCGATGGCGCGGGCAAGCTGGGCGCGCTGGCGCTCGCCGCCCGACAGCGAGCCGATGGTGCGGCCAAGCAGCGGCAACAGCCCGGTCCGGCGCAGCGCCTCGACGACAATGTCGCGTTCCTCGCTCCTGTGCCTGCGGCCGGTATGCGGAACCCGGCCGAGCTCGACATAATCGATCACCGCCAGCCGTGGATCCGGTTGATCGGTCTGGCCGACGACGGCGATGTGCAGCGCCCGCTCGGCGGTCGAAATCCTGTCCAGCAGGCGCCCGGTGAGCTTCACTTCGCCCGAACTCGGCCGCAGCATGCCCGACAGCATGCGCAGCAATGTCGTCTTGCCGGCGCCGTTGGGACCGATGATGGCGAGACGGTCGCCCGCCGCCACCGAAAGGCTGACCGGATGCACCAGATGCAGGCCATCCGCCGCCGCGGCCAGGTCGCGGGCCTCGAGAAGCGGCGCGGTCATGGGCAATTCCTTGCAGGGCCTGCCGGAATACGGGCCAGCGTCTTGCTTGCCAATCCTGCCGGACGCTGGCCTGAATTCACCTCGGTGGCGATATCGCGGCAAAGCGTGCACACGATGATGCGATGCATGGGAATGCAGTGAATGCGATCGATGGAGCCGTCCAACTTCCGTCACTTTCAAAAATGGCGACGGAAGGAAGCTGGCTTGAACCGGTCGACAAGACCGAACCCCGCGTCTCCTCCCGGCACACCCCGTCCGGTCAACTCATGCAGATGGCAGGTCTCCTGGCTCGCGGGTCGTTGCGCCATCCTGCCTTCCCAGCCTTGCCGGCCAGTGGCTTCTCGGATTTTGCTCGCCGCTTACAGTTGCGGGGGCAGCCATGGCTTCGACCCGAAAATCGGGCCTCACCATGTTCCCTTTTCACCCCTCGCCTTGCGGCGCGGGGACCATCACGAGTCGCAGCCTAGGATGCAGGCAGCGTCAAGGCAAGGTCGATGTATGTTCTGTTATAACAATACAATCGTCTGGTCAATCGCTATCGCGCGCCACCAGTTCCAGCGGCCAGACCTCGCGAATGATCTCTGGCCCTTTCGCGCCGGCGAAAGCCGGGAGCGAGGCGAGCAGGATTTCGCCGAGGCGCCGCCCCATCGGATCCAGGCTCGGGCGAAAGCCGGTCAGCGCCGGCGAGAAATAACGGCAGAGCGGCGTGTCGACGATGACGATCACCGCGACATCCTGCCCGGGCTTGATCCCCATTTCGGCGAGCGCTTTGCAGCCGCCGAGCGCCATCGAGTCGTTGTTGAAGATAATCGCGGTCGGCGGATCCTTCGACCGCATGACTTGCGGTGTCACCGCGTAGCCACCGGCTTCGTTGATAAAACCGTCCACAATCAGGCCGGGATCGACTTCGATGCCGTGCCGCCGCAGCGCCTTGCAATAACCCTCCAGAAACAGATAACCGAAATTCAGGTCAAGCGACGGCCGGATGGCGGCGATGCGGCGGTGGCCGCGCGCAACCAGCCGGTCGACCGCATCGGCGCCCGCCTTCTCGAAATCCAGATCCAGAGAGGGATAGCTGTCGTCGCCGGACCGGCTTCGGCCGAGCGTCGCGAAGGGAAAGCCGGCCTTGCTCAGATAGTCGATGCGATCGTCCTCGCGCCGCGTCCAGGCCAGTACGACGGCATCGGCACGACGCGTCTCGACGACGCGGCGCAGCCGCTCCTGCTGATAATCCGCCGGCGCGCCCATGACGATGATCAGGTCCAGCCCGCACTCGGCCAATGTCGCTTGCAGTCCGGTGAGGAACGGAATGAAGAACGGCTCGCCATACTGCTGGTCGCCCGGATGCGGCTGCAGCATGAAAGCCACGGCATGGGTGGTGCCGCGGCGTAGGTTCCTGCCCGAGTGGTTCGGTGAATAATTGAGCTTCCGGGCCGCCTCGAGCACGCGCTGGCGTGTCTCGGCGTTCACGTCGGCGCGCCCGTTAAGCGCGCGCGAGACCGTACCGATCGAAATGTTCAGGTGCCGTGCAAGATCGTGAATGCTGGACGCCAAGGCCTCCCCCTCCTGCTTCTGGCTAGCACCAGCCGGTCTTGCGGCCAAGGCGTTTCAGAGCCGACGGTACAAATCCGATTGACAATATACGCCATCGGGTGTGTCATCGTAAACGTTTACGGAAGCTATTTACGGACTGCCGTGGGTGCCAGCCAGGAGGGGTTGGCCGGAGGAGCGCTGGATGATGCACGTCGTCCTGGTCGGGTGCGGAGCCATGAGCAAATCCTGGCTCGAGGCCATCAGCCAATCCCCTGCCGTCAAGATCGTCGGTCTCGTCGACCTCGACGCCGACAGGGCGCGCCAGCGGGCACGCGAATACGACCTCGCCGGGGTCGCGATCGGGACCGATCTCGACGTCGTTCTCTCCCAGACCAGACCCGATGCGGTGTTCGACGTGGTCGTGCCTGCCGCCCGTCGCGCCGTGGCGAATTCGGCCTTTGCCCATGGCTGTCATCTGTTGACGGAAAAGCCGCTGGCCGACAGCCCGGACAATGCGCGCGCCATCATCGACGATGCGCGGCGCGCGCGACGCGTCCATGCCGTGGTGCAGAACCGCCGCTACGTCGCCAACGTCCGGCGCATCCGGCGCTTCCTCGGCTCCGGCGCCATCGGCGCTGCGACCAGCATCCATGCCGATTTTTTCATTGCGCCGCATTTCGGCGGTTTCCGCGAAGGCATGCGCCATGTGCTGCTGCTCGACATGGCGATCCATACATTCGACGCCGCCCGCTACATGGTCGATGGCGAGCCGACCGAAGTGTATTGCCGGGAATGGGAGCCGTCCAATTCCTGGTACCGGCAGGGATCGTCGGCAAGCGCCACCTTCGAGCTTGGCCAGGGCAAGATGTTCACCTATCGCGGCAGTTGGTGCGCCGACGGTTTCCGCACCAGTTGGGAAGGCAGTTGGCGCATCGTCGGCGAACGCGGCAGCCTGACCTGGGATGGTCATGACGAGTTGAAGGCCGAAGCCGTGCTGCCGGAACGCGAAGGCCTCCTCGACAAGGTCGTGCCGGTAGCGGTGCCGCCGCTCGACCCTGCCGACCGCATCGGCGGGCATCTCGGCGTCATGGAAGATTTCGTCCGCGCCGTGGAAACCGGCACCGAGCCGGAGACGCGCGGCGCCGACAATATCAAGAGCCTGGCCATGGTTTTCGCGGCGATCGAAAGCGCCGAGACCGGGCGCCGGATCGAAATCCCCAGGCAGGAAGGATGACCATGGCGGACCCGCTTCTCGACATCAGGATCGGCACCATGGTGCGGGCCAATCTCGAAGATCCGGCCGCCTATGTCAGGCAGATCCTGCCGCTCGGTTTCGAGAGCGTCCAGCCCTTCTTCTGGCAGACGCTGGGCGGCAAGGACCTAGGGCGGCTCGCCGGCGAGATCCGCGACGCCATCGGCGATGCCGATGTCAGCGTCAGCTCGATCGGCGTGTTCGGCAATCCACTCGAGAGCGGCGACACCGACCGCGGCGTGCTCAAGGCCTGGGAAACGGTGATCGACAGCGCGCATCTGTTCGGCACCAATCTGGTCAGCGGTTTTACCGGCCGCATCCGCGGCAAGCAGCTGACCGACAGCCTGCCGCGCTACCGCGAAGTCTGGGGCGAATTGGCCAAACGCGCGGCCGACAAGGGCGTGCGCATCGCCTTCGAGAATTGCGCCATGGATGGCAACTGGGCCGCCGGCGACTGGAACATCGCCCATAATCCGGACGCCTGGGAGCTGATGTTCAACGAATTGCCGGATGAGAATCTGGGTCTGGAATGGGAGCCCTGCCATCAGTTGGTCTATCTGATCGACCCGATCCCGCAGATCCGCAAATGGGCGCCGCGCATCTTCCATATCCACGGCAAGGACGCGACGGTGCGCTGGGATGTCATACGCGAGCACGGCGTCTTCGGCCGCCTGCCCTTCGTGCAGATGCGCACGCCCGGCTTCGGCGACAGCGACTGGACGCGGGTGATCAGCGAATTGCGGCTGGCCGGCTATCGCGGCGCCATCGACATCGAAGGCTGGCACGACCCGGTCTATCGCGACGACCTCGAGATGACAGGCCAGGTCCGCGCGCTGGAATACCTCCAGCAATGCAGGGGAGGCGTCAGCTACCTGCCGAACCCGACGTGAGGATTGGCCGGCGGGAGGAGCCGGCCGCGATTGCCGAAGCAGATGTCGAAACCCTCGCTCGCGAGGACAAAAGGGAGGAACGTGCATGAGCATCGCCAAGAGAACGACACTTCTGCGCACGACTGTCGTGGCGGCCGCCACGGCGCTCGCCGCCGCCATCTCCACCTTGCCGGCACAGGCGCTCGACGCGCAATGGTGCAAGGACGTCCACATCCGTTTCTTCGTCGGCGGCGCCGAGGGCGACGCCTTCGGCACCATTGTCTACAATGGCGCCAGGCAGGCGGCGGCCGACCTCGGACCGAAGGTCGACTACATCTTCTCAGGCTGGGACATCGAGAAGATGGTCCAGCAGCTGCGCGAGG
The DNA here is from genome assembly GCF_006441495.1 of Mesorhizobium sp. B2-6-4. Lineage (NCBI taxonomy): Bacteria > Pseudomonadati > Pseudomonadota > Alphaproteobacteria > Hyphomicrobiales > Phyllobacteriaceae > Mesorhizobium > Mesorhizobium sp. B2-6-4. The sequence goes on along the minus strand of NZ_VFUE01000012.1, from coordinate 16,488 downwards.
CGGTCGCCGTCAAGCCCAACGGTATTGCCATGATGGGCCACCCCGGCGACGCCGCCATCATGCCGCTGGCCGAACAGGCGCATAAGGACGGCATCAAGATGATGTACCAGAACGTGCCGGTGCCGACGGTGGTGGCGGCCTTCGGCGGGGGCTATGTCGGCGCGCAGCAGGAACAGCAGGGCCGCGCGCTCGGCGCGGAAGCCTTCAAGCTGGCCAAGCTCAAGGCCGGTGACAAGGCGATCATGATCGGCCCGTTCGAGAATGAGAGCCGCGGCGCCCGCGAGCGTGGGACCGTCTCCGCCTTGAAAGAGGCCGGCATCGATGTCGTTCAAATCAATTCCGCAACCGAATGGGCGGCCGATCCGAATCTGGCGATCCCGGTGATCACCGCCGCCTTGCTCAACAACCCCGGCGTAAAGGCCGTCGGCTACCCCGGCGGACAGATGCTCGGCAACGTCCAGACCTATATGACGGCGGCGGGCCGGAAGCCGGGCGACATCTTCAATTTCGGCTTCGACACCAGCCCGCAGATCGTCGAGGCCTTCAAGGGCGGCTGGGTGCAGCTGACCGCCGATCAGCAGCCGTTCATGCAGGGCTATCTGCCGATCCTCAGCCTCTGCCAGCAAGTGGTGCTGGGGCTGGCACCGATGAATGTCGATACCGGCGCCGGCTTCGTCACGCCTGAGAATTACAAGATCGTCGCCGAACTGGCCAAGCAGGCACTGCGCTGACCTCCCAAGCCGCCGGCCGGGGGCTCAGGCCCGGCCGGCGGGACCGCCGGCGAGGCCCGGCATGCGACAAGCAAGCGAGGACCCGATGGCCGAACGCATCATCGAACTGCGCGACATCACGAAATCCTACGGCCAGGTTTACGCGCTTGGCGGGGTCAATCTCAGCGTCGACCGCGGCGAGGTGGTCGGACTGATCGGCGACAATGGCGCCGGCAAGTCGACGCTGATCAAGATCCTCGCCGGCGCGGTCAAGCCGACCAACGGCGAGATCCTCGTTCGCGGCAAGCCGGTCACCGGCTGGAACGCGGCGCGCTCGCGCGACGCCGGCATCGAGACCGTGTTCCAGGACCGGGCGCTGGCCGTGCAGCAGACCATCGTGCGCAATATCTTCATGGGACGCGAACTCACCGGCTTCCTCGGCTGGCTGAAAGTCGGCACCGAAATCAGGGAGGCGAGCCGGCTTATGCGCGAGATCGGCTTCACTTCGAAAGTGTTCACGCCGCAGTCCGTCGTCGGCCAGCTTTCCGGCGGCGAGCGCCAGGGCGTGGCGATCGCGCGCGCCATCTACAAGCAGGCCGACCTGATCATCCTCGACGAGCCGACAACGGCTCTGTCGCTGACCGAAACCGCCAAGGTCTTCCACTTCGTGCGCCAGGTGCGGGCGAGCGGGCGCTCGATCCTGTTCATCGGCCACAACATCCACCATGTCTTCGACATCGCCGACCGTTTCGTCGTGCTCGATCGTGGCACTGTGGCGCTGCAGGCCGACAAGCGCGACATCAAGTCGGCCGACACGCTCGTCAATTTCATGGAAGACCTCGCGCATCCCGGCGGACTGCCCGGCTTGGGCGAAGCCCAGCGCGCGGAGGACACAAGGCCATGAGCAACATCGCCGAGCCCAATCGCCAGGCTCCCTCGCCCCATACCGAAATGGGCGAAGCGGCGTGGAAGCACCCGTCGGATCATTTGCTGCGCGGCTTCGTTCTCGACAATCGCGCGGCGCTGGGCACGCTCGGCGTTTTCGTGGTGATGATGGTCGCCTTCACCATCGCCAATCCGACGGTGTTCACCACCTGGTTCCTCTACAGCTCGGTGCTGACCACGCTGCCGGTGGCGCTGTTCGTGGTCGTGCCGCTGGTCTTTGTCGTTACCGCCGGCGAAATCGACCTGTCGTTTCCGGCGACGATGGGTTTTGCCTCCTGGGTTTTCGCGCTGGTCGTTCAGGCCGGCTACGATCCCTTCCTCGGCATCGTCGCAGCACTCGCCACCGGCATGCTGCTCGGCTTCCTGGTCGGCGTGCTGGTCGTCTATGGCAGCCTGTCGTCGCTGATCGCCACGCTCGGCATGAACTTCCTGCTGCGCGGGCTGATCCAGATCATCAACGAAGGCAAGTCGACCGCGCTGCCGACGCTCGGGCAAAGCTGGACCTATACGATCTTCTCCAGCCAGGTTTACGGGATTCCGGTACAGATCCTGTGGGCGCTCGCCTTCGTCGTGTTCGCCGCGCTGCTCTACAACCGCCACCGCTTCGGCGCGCAGGTGAAGGTGGTCGGCGACAATCCCGACAGCGCCCAGCAGATGGGCATCGACGTCAAGCGGGTGAAGGTCAAGGTGTTCGTCTTCGTCGGTATCGGGGCCGCGATCGGCGGCACCTTCTCGACGATGATCAACTTCACCTGGTGGCCAACCGCCGGCGACGGCTATCTGTTGCCGGTGCTGGCTTCGGTGTTCGTCGGCGGCACGCCGACCTGGGGCGGCATCGGTACCGTGCTTGGCGGCGCTATCGGCGCGCTGACGGTGGCGTTCATCCAGACCGGCGTCGTCGCTGCCGGCCTCAGCGGCTTCTATGTGCAGTTCTTCAACGGGCTGATCATCATCCTGTCGCTGCTTGGCCACCGCTGGAACCAGGCGCGCTACCGCTGAAACGCTACCCAAGGCCGGCCGTTCGGCGCGACCGTCCGAGCTCAATCCGGTAGCTACAACGGCGGCCGCGCGGACGAGAACGCAGGGCCGGGGTCGTCGATTTACGTCACGCGCAATATCGATCAAACTGATGAAATGCGACGCTTTGGGTGCACCCAGTGCACTTTCGCTTGATTTAGTGCACCCTCTGCATTAAATTTGGCGCGATGGAACAGCCACATGCCCACTTTGAAGGTTCTCGACGGCATCAAGATTCAGGTCTTTGCGGATGACCATAACCCGCCTCACTTTCACGCGTTGAAGGGTGAGTATGAAGTCCTGATCAGGATTGGCTCATGGAACGTGTTGCGTGGCCAAATGCATCGCAAAGACCTCGATGCCGTAATCGCTTGGGCTAACTCGCATGAAGAGGAGTTGCGCAATGAATGGACCCGCCTCAATGGTTGACGACATCGTAACAGTCGGCAATCCGCTCCCCAGGATCGCCTCGGTCACCATGATTGATGGCCGCCGCGTGCGCATCACCTGGCGAGACGGCCGCTCCAATACGGTTGACCTGAATCCAGTATTGAATAGCCATCGACACTTCATTCCGCTTCGCGACAATGACGAGCTGTTTGGAACCATGCGGGTTAACGAAGACGGCAATGCAATCGAGTGGGACGGGGGAGTCGAGTTGACAGCCGAATGGATCGATACCCTGCCCTCAATTGGTATGGAGAACCGGGAATTCCGCCATATCATGGACGATCTGCTGAAATTCTCGCTTGAGGGGATGGCGCTCCAGTTGGAAATCTCCAGGCGCCAAATTGCCAACTATAGAGGATCGACACCGATCCCCAATTCAATCGCGTTGGCTACTCGATATCTCGCCGAGAAGGCCGGTCAACGATGACCCCGTCTGGAGGCGGATAGGCTCGCTGACTGTTCCAAGCATGCGGCTGCTGGCCGCCAGCGCATCGTGGCTTTGGGTTGACGGTCGGTCTGTTACATCGAAGCGTCTGGTTTGGCCTCATCATAACGAGGCACCATGCCCTACCCCATTGGCAGCGCGGGCCAGCGGTCCACGAGCCTGTCGCCCGAAAAGACCGCGATCGATCCGAACTGCTGCAGCACCGCCTCGCTTTGCGTCGGACGCAGGAAGGCGTAGTCGCCTGACCTGGTGGTGGCATCGCCGGGCAGGCCCATGAACTGCTGGTTCGAGGAAAGGCCAAGCAGGCCATTGGTCTCCATGCCTTCGGGAAACACCGGTTCGGCCATCCATTTGCCGCCATAGAGATAGCAGCCCTTGCGCGGAAACCGGCCGATCGTCTGCAGCAGGCGGGTGACCGCCGGCGGGCCGGGCAGCATCGGCTCGACCACCTTGAGGATAGGCGTGGCGATGAAGGCCGCGGGCTGGAAGCCGTCGAGGCCGGGCGTATCGAAATCCCCGGGCAGCACGAAGGCCGACCCGATCGACACTTCGTTGGCCATGCCGCCACGATGAAGCAACGCGGTCTTCGAGCCGCCGATGTTCAGCGTTCGGTGCTGGTCCTCGCCGAGAGCCGCGATGAATGCCGCGGCCCGCTGCGACGCCTCTGCCAGCGCCTTTTGGGGACCGCCGAACAGACCGGGAATGTGCGGCGCGTGCGCCTCGTAGGCCATGACGCCTTCGCAGCGCAGCCGGGCGGGCAGCGCGTTCAATGCCTTCGACAGCGCGCGCGGTTCCGCGAACCCGCCCCGATGCAGCCCGACATCGATCTCGAAAGCGATGCGCAACCCGACGTCGAGTTCGGCGGCCAGAGCGCCGTATTCCGCCAGTCTCTCTTCGCTGTCGATCAGCCAGCAGACGCGCGACCAGTCGGCGGTGCCGCTTGAAATCGCTTGCCTTGCCGCGCCGACCGGCATCGGCTTGCCATAGAGCATGTCGGCATCGGGAAAAGCGTCGAGCACGGCCCTTGTGATCGGCGGATGAAACGTCATGAAGCGATGGGTGCCGAGCGCCTCGGCGATGTGCGAAAGCAGCGGCAGGCAAGCAAGCGACTTGTCGACCAGCCGCATGGCAAGGCCGGGCGCCAGTCTCTGCTTCACCAGGTCGATGTTGCGGTCCAGCCGGTCGCGGTCGAGCACCAGACAAGGCTGAAAGACGCCGGCCGCCCTCAACGCATCCGACAGCGTGGTGAAATAGCCGCTCATCGACCGATGCCGAACAGGCCGGCCATGTAGGGCGAGACGAAACGGTTCTCGGGATCGATGTCTCGCCGAACAGCCATCGCATCATCCCAGCGCGGATAGAGCTTTTTGAAATCCGCCGCCTTCAGGCTGTGCATCTTGCCCCAATGCGGCCGGCCGCCATGCCTGCGAAAGATCGGCTCGGCCGCCCGCATGAAGGGCTCAGGGTCGTTGGCGGCATCGTGGTGAATGGCGATCGAGCAGGTCAGACGCTTGTAGAAGGGCGAAAGCCAGAACATGTCGGGTGCCACCGAGCGCACCTCCATCGGAAAATAGACTTCCGGAAAGTGCTTCTCGGTCAGCTCGATGATCTGCGTGATCACCTTCGGCCCCTCCTCGAAAGGCAGATGATACTCCATCTCGTTGAACTTGGTCTGGCGGTCGCTGGCATAGACGTTGAGCCAGTCCTGCACATAATCCTCGGCCGGCACCTTCTTCACGGCGCCGCGGATCAAAGAGCGGCGCAGCCATGGCAGCCGGCGCAGCGCCCTGCTCAGCTTGCGTAGCGTCGCCAGGCCGGCCTCGTCGTGCTCGGTAGGCCTGGTGGTCGGGTTCGCGTCGCTGAGGTCGCTGGCGATGAACTGCGCGTAGCCGGAAAACGGGATGTAGTAGAATTCGGCCGACCGGTGCGCGGCCATCATCGTCTCGAAATCGCGCAGCATGTCGGCGATCGGCAGCACCCACTTGCGGCGGCGCAGCCGGTAGGTCGCGATGTTGTTCAGCGTGACTTCGCTCAAGATGCCGAAGGCGCCGAGAGCGACCCCCATCGCATGGATCATATCCTGGTCGCGGGTCCGATCGAATTCGCGCAACTCGCCCCGCCCGTCCACGATCTGCACCGTCTCCAACTGGGTGTGATAAGCGCCCAGCGTCAGCCCGGAACCATGGGTGGCGGTGCCCAGCGCGCCGCCGATCGCCTGGCGGTCGATGTCGCCCATATTTGGCAGGCCCTGGCCGATGCCGTGCAGCATGTGCATTAGCGGGCCGAGCCGGGTCCCTGCCCGCACCCGCGCGCGATGGCTTTGTATATCGTGCGAGACCAGCCCCTCGATCTTCTCCAGGGAAACGATCGAGCCTTGCGATGCCACCAGCGCCGTGAAGGAGTGGCCAGCACCCGCCACCCGCAGCGGCCCAGGTGCCGTGCGCACCAGATCGGCAAGCTCGCCGGCGTCGGTTGGAGTGGCGATCAGCTTCGGCTCGGCGCGCACGAAGCCCGACCAGTTGCTCCAGTTCCGCGCGGTGATCGTCGACATCCAGCCGTCCCGTCAGACGCGCCGACGGCGCATAGTGGCCACGAACAGGCCAAGCAGGGCCACGCTGGCAAACGCGCTTGCCGCGGCGAATTCCGGCACGGGCCGGAAATCCTTGCCATTGATGAGCAGCGACGCCGCCACCGGCCCGATCGCCAAGCCGAAGAGCTGTGCGGCCGGCACCAGCAGCACGGCGGTACGCGTCTCGTCGGCCGTGATCGCCAGCCGGATCTGATAGGGTACGATGAACAACAGGATGAAGCCCATGACCAAGGCGGCGATCCAGAATGTCGTCAGGCCAGGTGCGCTGGCAAGAACAAGGGAGGAGACCAGCGCGACGGCACCGATGGCCGTAATGGCAATGCGGTAATCGATGCGCGCCTCGAACACGGTCGCCGTCATCGCGCCCAGGACCTGCGTCGCCAGGCTGGCCGAGACGATCAGACCGACGGTCCAGCTATCAATCCCATATTGCGCACCGAGCGGTTCCAGGAAGGCCCAGATCGCGCCGAAGAACATGAAGTAGCAGAAGACCGACAATAGCGCGGTGATCGACGGAACCGTCAGCACATTGGCCAGGTTCTCCCCTTTCGGCAGGTCGGCGTAGTCACCGGGTACGGTGAAAGCGGCCGCCAGCGAGACGACGCAGACGACGGCAAGCACGATGAAGCCGCCGGACGACCCCGCCTCGGGAATGACATAGAGTGCCAAAAGCAGAGCGAGCGCACATTGCGCCAGGGTCTGCAGCGTCACGAAATAGCCGCCGATGCGCTCCGCCCGGCGCGAACGGGCGATCAGTTCAGTGGCGATCGCGACCAGGCCGCCCTCAGCCAGCCCGGCGATGGCGCGGGCGGCGATCAGCGCATTGGCGCTTGCGGCATGGGCGGTCCATACATTCGCCAGGGCCAGCAGGATCAAAAGGACGGCGCTTTTCCAGCGCATGTTGCGCGCGGAAAGCAGCATCGCCACCACGGCTGAACCGATGGCGATTGCGATCATCTCCGCCGTGGCGACCAGCGCCAGTTCATCGCCGCTGACATGGCCCTCGGTGTAGAGCGCGCCAAGCAGCACGGGCTGAAGCCCGAGGATCAGCAGCCCGACCGAGCCGATCCATAATGCGGAGCCGAGCTCGACGCCGGTCGGGTTGCCGACCAGCCAATCGCCATTTTCCGCTTGTACGGCTTGCGTCGCAGTCACGAGGCGCCTCCCAACGTCCTTGCAGTGCGATAAAAAAGCTGACAACTTGTCAGCACTACGAAACTGATACTTGATCATGTTTCTTGTCAACCGGGAATTTTGAAGCTCTCGCGAGAGATTGGGCGCATGGCAGAAGCAAGCCGGATGGCGACGGCGCCGAGGCGCAGGCCCAAGCAGGAGCGGAGCCGCGAACGCATCGACGCGATCCTTTCGACGACCATGCGGCTGATCGGCGAAAAAGGCATCGACGCGGTGACGATGAAGGAAGTGGGCGCACTGGCGGGCGGACCGATCGCCACCGTCTACCATTATTTCCCCAACAAATCGGCGATCCTGGCGATGCTCTATGAGCGCTTCTCGGAGGAAAGCCGCGCACGCTTCGGCGAGATCATCGCCGAAATAAGTGGGCTTGAGGACGTGACGGCTGCCGCGGACCGCATGATCGAGGACTATTACCGGCGCGTGGCCGACGACCCGGCCATCCAGGATCTGCAGAACGCGATACAGGCTGACAAGGCGCTGCAGAACCTCGACATTGCTGAGACAAGGCACCAGGCCAAGATGTTCTGCGACCACGTCGCTCCGATGCTGCGGCCCGACCGGCGCGAAGACTTCGCGCGCGTGGTGTTCCTGATCTTCCAGCTTGCCGGCGGCGTCGTGCGGCTAGCGCTGACGCAGGACGAGAAGGAAGGCCGGCGCACGATCGACGACTACAGGTCCATCATCCACACGCAGCTGAGACTGTTTCTATAGTTTTCGGCGGCGGCTTTCGCGCCCCTCTCTCCCGTGACATCAACACCTCTTGCGTATCGAAGTGTCGGGCGGCAGGATCTCTGACCGGTAGCGGCGGAGCACCCCTCCGCGCCTTGTTTCGCCGTCGATTGCGGGAGGAACCGGCGCATTTCGCATGAAAGGCCAGCGGCAACTGGCACGTTCTGCGAGCGGGCTTTCGCGGAAAACAAAATTTCGCGCCGCTGCCCGCTCGCGCGCGCCTTGACTCTCGCCAGCCAGCAGCCTATTTCACCGCCACGTTAGCACTCGCCCTGGGTGAGTGCTAACCACAGGTCCGGTACCGCCGGGCTTTGTAGATTGTCCGGCTTCGCCGGACGGAGGAACTGTTTCTCACCGTTCTCATCGAGGAAGAAAACATGGCAAAGTCGAAGTTCCGCCCGCTTCATGACCGCGTGGTCGTACGCCGGGTCGAATCCGAATCCAAGACCGCCGGCGGGATCATCATCCCCGACACGGCGAAGGAAAAGCCGCAGGAAGGCGAGATCATCGCCGTCGGCTCCGGCGCCCGCGACGAAGCTGGCAAGCTCGTGCCCCTGGACGTCAAGGCTGGCGACCGCATCCTGTTCGGCAAGTGGTCGGGCACCGAAGTCAAGCTCAATGGCGAAGACCTTCTGATCATGAAGGAATCCGACATTATGGGCATCATCGGCTGAATATCGGCCTTCCCATCAACTGAATCTTAAATCTTCGGGCTCGATCCGAGCCCCTGCCAGGAGTTGAACATGGCTGCCAAAGACGTAAAATTCTCCCGCGACGCCCGTGAGCGCATGCTGCGCGGCGTCAACATCCTCGCCGACGCGGTGAAGGTCACGCTCGGCCCCAAGGGCCGCAACGTCGTCATCGACAAGTCGTTCGGCGCACCGCGCATCACCAAGGACGGCGTCACCGTCGCCAAGGAAATCGAACTTGAGGACAAGTTCGAGAACATGGGCGCGCAGATGGTCCGCGAAGTCGCTTCGAAGACCAACGACATCGCCGGCGACGGCACCACGACCGCGACCGTTCTGGCGCAGTCGATCGTCCAGGAAGGCCACAAGGCGGTTGCCGCCGGCATGAACCCGATGGACCTGAAGCGCGGCATCGACCTGGCCGTGACCGAAGTGGTCGCAGCTCTCGGCAAGGCCGCCAAGAAGATCAAGACCTCCGAGGAAGTCGCCCAGGTCGGCACCATCTCGGCCAATGGCGACGAGTCGGTCGGCAAGATGATCGCGGAAGCGATGCAGAAGGTCGGCAACGAAGGCGTCATCACCGTCGAGGAAGCCAAGACCGCCGAGACCGAGCTGGAAGTCGTCGAAGGCATGCAGTTCGACCGCGGCTATCTCTCGCCCTACTTCGTCACCAACCCCGATAAGATGGTTGCCGATCTCGAGGACGCCTACATCCTGCTCCACGAGAAGAAGCTCTCCAACCTGCAGGCCATGCTGCCGGTCCTGGAAGCGGTCGTGCAGACCTCCAAGCCGCTGCTCATCATCTCGGAAGACGTCGAAGGCGAGGCCCTGGCCACGCTGGTCGTCAACAAGCTGCGCGGTGGCCTGAAGATCGCCGCCGTCAAGGCTCCGGGCTTCGGTGACCGCCGCAAGGCCATGCTGGAAGACATCGCCATCCTCACCGGTGGCCAGGTCATCTCCGAAGACCTCGGCATCAAGCTCGAGAATGTCGGCCTCAACATGCTCGGCCGCGCCAAGAAGGTGTCGATCTCGAAGGAGAACACCACCATCGTCGACGGCGCCGGCAAGAAGGCCGAGATCCAGGGCCGCGTTGCCCAGATCAAGCAGCAGATCGAGGAGACCACCTCGGACTACGACAAGGAGAAGCTGCAGGAACGCCTGGCCAAGCTCGCCGGCGGTGTTGCCGTGATCCGCGTCGGCGGTGCGACCGAAGTGGAAGTGAAGGAAAAGAAGGACCGCGTCGATGACGCCCTCAACGCGACCCGCGCGGCCGTGGAAGAAGGCATCGTTGCCGGCGGTGGCGTGGCCCTGCTGCGCGCTTCGGGCAACCTCAAGGCCACCGGCGTCAACTCCGACCAGGCCGCCGGCATCAACATCGTGCGCCGCGCGCTGCAGGCTCCGGCCCGTCAGATCGCTGCCAACGCCGGTGCGGAAGCATCGATCGTTGCTGGCAAGATCCTTGAGAACAAGGGCGCGACCTTCGGCTACAACGCCCAGACCGGCGAATATGGCGACATGATCGCCATGGGTATCGTCGATCCGGTCAAGGTCGTGCGTACGGCTCTCCAGGACGCGGCCTCGGTCGCCGGCCTGCTGGTCACCACCGAAGCCATGATCGCGGAGGCTCCGAAGAAGGAGTCGGCTGGCGGCGGCATGCCTGGCGGCATGGGCGGCGGCGGCATGGGCGGTATGGGCGGCATGGACTTCTAATCCAGCCATCTGCTTTATGCATGTGGAAAGGGCGGCAGCGATGCCGCCCTTTTCTTTGCACATTCAGGCCTTGCTTCAGCGTAGTCGGTTGGAACCAGCGTCAGACAGCAGTGCTCTCCGCTTGCCGCGTCGCCTTGCCGGCGAGGACTGCCTGCTCGATCAGGGTAGCCACCTCATCGGCCACGACGTTGATCGATGAGCGATCGCGGGTGGCGCGGGCAATCACCATCAGGCCTTCCAGCGAGGACTCGACCAACAGCGCCAGCGCCCGTGCGCGGCGCTCGACCACCCCTGCCCTGACAAACGCCTGGCGCAGCAGGCCGATCCACTGCTCGAAAGCGGAGCGGCAGATTTCCTCCAAGTCCGGCACGTCGTTCGGCGCATCGAGCACGACCGGCGCGATCGGGCAGCCGAGCGAGAATTCGTTGTCCTCCAGCATGCGAGCGACCGACTGGTAAATGTGGTGAACGGCAACCGCCGGATCGCTTTCCGCCGCCAGCTCGGCGCCAAGCCTCTCAGTCACCTCGGCCACGCTGGCGCGCGTCACTTCGACGACCAGCTGATCCTTGCCACCGGGAAAGTGGAAATAGAGCGAGCCGCGCGGGGCGCCGCTGGCGCTCAGTATGTCATTGAGCGAAGTGCCGTGATAGCCGCGCCGCCTGAGCAGCAATCCGGTCGTTTCGAGTATGCGGGCTCTCGTATCGTTGGCCATGTCAACCTCTGTCAGGAGAGATCCTTATAAGCCTTGCCAGAAATATGACAACTGGTCTACATAATATGTAGATCAGTCTATATAATCGAGAGCCGAAATGCGCAGCTATCGTCTTGAGGGTTTGGGCGGAACCGAATGTCTGGTGATGCGGGAAGAGGTGCGACCGGAGCCAAGTCCCCAGGAGATCGTGGTGCGGGTGCGCGCCACCTCGCTCAACCGACGCGATACGATGATCCTCAATGGCACCTACCCCCTGACACCGCGCCGCGGGATCGTTCCGCTCAGCGACGGCGCCGGCGAGGTCGTCGCCATCGGCGATGATGTCACACGCTTTGCCGTCGGCGACCGTGTCACCGGCAGCTATTTCGCCCGCTGGATCGATGGCCGCATCAATGCCGGACTGATCGACCAGCTCGGCTGCACGCTGGATGGCATGCTCGGCGAGTACGCCGTGCTTGACGAGCAATGGGCGGTGCGAGTTCCCGAGCATCTCGACTGGCGCGAGGCGGCAACGCTGAGCTGCGCCGGCCTGACAGCCTGGAACGCACTGACCGGGGCGGAGATTCCCAAGCCCGGCCAATGGGTTCTAGTCATAGGCTCGGGCGGCGTCTCGCTGTTCGCGTTGCAGTTCGCCAAGCTGCTCGGCTGCCGCGTCGTCGCCGTCACCTCTCGCGCCGAGAAGGTCGGCAAGCTGCGGGCGATGGGGGCCGACCTCGTCGTCTCCTCGACCGACATGCCGGAATGGGGGGCGATGGTGCGTGGCGAGACCGGCGGTATCGACCTTACCGTCGAAACCGGCGGCCCGCCGACCTTCGCGCAGTCGCTGATCGCCAGCGCGCTTTACGGGCGCATCGTGCTGCTCACCATTCAGGATGCGAAGGGCGCAACGGTGCAGATCCCGGGCGCCGTCTATCAGCGCAGCCTCGTCACAATCGGCCGTCTGTTCGTCGGCAGCCGCGCAAACCTCGAAACGATGCTCAACGCCGTCTCGGCGCACCGGTTGAGACCGGTCATCGACAAGGTCTTCCCCTTCGCCGAGGCCCGCGACGCCTACCGCTATTTCCAGCAAGGCGACGTGTTCGGGAAGGTCGTCATCGACGGAGCCTGATCTTTCATATCGATCGAACCAGAAGGGAGAACAGCAATGACAATTCGTGAAGCTTCGGCCGAGTGGCAAGGCACGCTGAGGGAAGGTTCAGGCCGGCTGCGGCTCGGCAGTGGTGTGTTCGAAGGCGCCTATTCCTTTCCGTCGCGTTTCGAGAACGGCCCCGGCACCAACCCGGAAGAACTGATTGCGGCCGCGCATGCCGGCTGCTTCTCGATGGCGCTGACCTTCATCCTTGGCCAGGGAGGTCATATTCCCCGGGACATCCGCACCATCGCCAGGGTGCACCTCGGAGCGACGGAGGCCGGGCCGACCATCACCCGCATCGACCTTGAAACGGCGGTGGACGTCGCGGGGCTCGCCGAAGACCAGTTCGAGCGCCTTGCCCAGTCCGCCAAGGCGAGCTGTCTCGTTTCGCGCGCGCTGGCCGGCGTGGCCCAGATCAACCTCAAGGCGACCCTCGTGGGTACCGCCGCGCAACAATGAATCAGGAGAAGTACGAGATGAGCAGCATCATGGACGGTCATCCAGAGTCGCGGCGGACAGCCGAGATCATGCGGCGCTTCAACGATGTGTTCCAGTTGCACGATCCGTCGGCGCTTGCCGAGTTGGTGGGCGAGGACTGCGTGATTGAAAACACCGTGCCGGCACCGGACGGTGCGCGCCATGCCGGCAAGGCGGCCTGCGTCGGGCTATGGACGGCGATCGCGACCCAGCCCGGCACGCGCTTCGACATCGAGGAGACCTTCGTCGCCGGCGAGCGGGCGACGATCCGCTGGCGCTACTGGATGGCGGACGGCAATTCGCTGCGCGGCGTCAATCTGATGCGCGTCGAGGGCGGGCGGATCGTCGAGGCGATGGGCTACGTCAAGGGATAGGCCGGCTTCACCATATGAGTTACTCCTAATACACATCGGTTTGTGCTAGGAATAGAGTCCGACCGCCATTCGACGATCGAGAAAGACCATAGGGAGGACTAATGTCATGAACATCAGAACCGCCTGCTTTGGAGCACTCGCGTTGACCGTTCTCAGCGGCACGGCACTTGCCGGAGCGCTCGACTCGCCCAAGATGATGGAACCGTTCTTCACCGATGCGAGCATGAAGACGATGAAATCCGACGCCGAGATGAAAGCCGCCTGGGCAAAAATGTCCAAGGACGACCAAGCCATGATGATGAAGGAATGTCAGGATGCGGCGATGAGCAAGCCGTATGCCCCGTTCTGCGAAAAATTGAAGGCGCTCGGCGGCGCGAACAAATGATTGCCGGCTAGTCCGGAGTTGAAGAACAAAAGAAGGCGGGCCAAGGCTCGCCTTCTCATTGTTCGGCATCGATTTCGTGCCAAGGCGAGGCGAACGAATTCTACCTGTCCGCCAGCGCAAGCTTGGCGCCGAGCATGACGAAAGCGCCGGCGAACGTGCGGCGCATCCAGGTCAGCACCCTCGGCCGCGACGCGACATGGCTGCGGATCGAGGCGGCGAAGATGCCATAGCCGACGAAGATGACGAAGGTCAAAAGCATGAAGACGCTGCTCAGTTCCAGCATCTTCGACAGCGCGTGCGGCTCGGTCGTGCTGACGAACTGCGGCAGGAAGGCAAAGAAGAAGATCGACAGCTTCGGGTTGAGCACATTGACGAGGATGCCTCTCGCAATCACCTTGCCGGTGGAGCGCGGCGCGACATTGTCCTCGACGTTCAGACCACCCCTCTCCTTCAGCGTGTTCCAGGCCATGTAAAGGAGGTAGGCGACGCCCAGATATTTCAGCGTCTCGAAGGCGACCGCGCTGGTGTGCAGGAGCGCGGCGAGGCCGGTGATGGCGGCAGCCATATGCGGGATGATGCCGAGCGTGCAGCCGAAAGCGGCGACGATTGAGGCGCGGGCGCCGCGGGAAAGCCCGGCGCTCAGCGTGTAGAGGACGCCGGTGCCGGGCGAAGCCACCACGATCAGCGACGTCAACAAGAATTCGATGCTCACGATTTGGTCCTCCGCTGTGCTGCCCGGCGGGCAGCGTAGCAGCGAAATCCCCGCGCACAAGCCGCGGCGCCGTCAGATCAGAGGACAGGCAGCCCGTGCGCCCGACGCGCCATCAGGCAATCCTCGTCGCCGGGCATGCAGGCGCGGCAGACATCCGGGCGCAGCTCGTAGATGCCGCAAGCGGTTGCCTTGCCCACTTCGCCACAGAGGGCCGAACAGCGCGGGCCCTCGCAACGCATACCCGACAGATCGGTCGCGACATACTTGTCCGGGATACGGTCGAGGTGCGCGTCGTCCTCGGTGGAAAAGCGCGGCCACTCGGCCGAGTAGGAGCAACAGGCGCCGCAGCTCTGGCAATCAAATGCCGGGACGGTGCCTCGTTGCGACGATGAAAGGCTGGCTGCGGCCACCGGGTTGAACAGCCCCTGCGCAGCAGGATTGCGGTCGGCGTCTTGCGGCAAGGCGCTATTTCTTCTTGCCTGCCTTGCGCGACGGCGCCTCGGCCGGCGACTTGAATAGATCGGTCGCGGCCTCGGCAGCTGCATCGGCCTTCGGCGCGGCAGCCGGCTTGACTGGCTTTGCAGCGGCGGCGGGCGCCGGCGGTTGGTCCTTGGCGGAGAATTTTATGGCCATCTCAGTCCTCGTCGGCGAAGCGCGATGGTGCGCGCGGACTGCGCAAACGGCCGATCAGGGCCGAAACCGCCGTTATGTTCATTTCCTCAGGCGACCAGTTCCTCGCCTCCGCGATGTGATGCGGCGCCAGTTCGCGATGCGTGCTGCCGCTGTAGGCGGCGTCCTGATGGGTCACCGGCTCGCGGGTCTTGGCGTCTTGGCGGACATATTCGATCAAATAGTTCGGGCACTCGGCGCGGCCCCGCACGCCGACGCGCACCTGTGCATCGCCATGGACGCGCTTGCAGCGTTCGAGTTTTTCCAGCACACGCCGGACATATTCGACTGGCTTGTCCAATGTTTCGACCATATCGGCGATGGTCGCATCAGCGGCGATTGGTGTCGCCGGCACACGCTTCGTCGCCATCAGCGTCTTCCGGCCCGTTTCGGCAACGCCGCCTGTGCGGCCGCCGCAGCCATTTCATCTGCCTCTTTTTCCAGGCGCAGTTCGCGCAAACGCGCGGTCTTGGCTTCACGCGCCTGGGTAAGGGCATCGCGTTCGGAAATGATGCGGTTGAGCGACATCGACTGGGTTTGCGTCTTGCTGAACAAGGGCACTGCCTGATCAGCAGCTGTTTTCGAATTGGCGGTCAAAATCTTTCTCCTGTCAGGAGTCTCGTGCCGATAGGGCAAGACCGGTCTTCAGTCAGGACCCACGCACAAAAGCATTGGGGCGGCGGATTCAACTTGCTGGAGCGTCCCTTAGCACGTTCAGGCCGACGCGCAGCGCATTTTCGGCGGCGAGACCCACAAAGTGAAAAAGGCCAGGCACCGCCTGACCTTCCATGAGAGCGTCGCGCATCCAGTGGATGCACAGGACGCTCCGGCACGCAGCGTGCGAAAACTCAGGTTTCCGCCGCCATGCGCCCGAATTCGCCATTCACCAGTGCCAGTACATCCGTGGTCACCGGGAAGGCTGAATCCTTTTTCAGGCCGCCTTCAACTGGTCGGCCGACATCTTGCCGGACTTGTTGTCGCGGACCATCTCGTAGCCGAGCTTCTGGCCCTCGACGATGTCACGCATGCCGGCGCGCTCTACGGCCGAGATGTGGACGAAAACGTCGGCAGAGCCGTCGTCAGGCTGAATAAAACCAAAACCTTTGGTGGCGTTGAACCATTTAACTGTGCCGGTGCTCATGACGAACCCTTTCCATGGCAAATACTCGTTCGCCGTCATGCGGATGCACAACGTCGTTTGTCTCGATTTTTGATGTGGGAAGTTCGTCAAAGGCGCGCTGCAAAGCGCGGATAACAAAAGTCAGTCAACAAATATCGACAAAGGTCTTGTAAGCTATTTAAACGGCCATGTCAATTCTTGGCTCACCCGTGTCGTAAGCACATGAGTTGTCCGGATTAGGTAGCACGTGAGTTGTCCGGTTTTATCGCCAGCGGATGGAGGCTGGGGATGAAGCGGACGGCATGGCTACAGGACCGGAGAATGCAAAAGTTTCGGGACGTATTGAGCCGCTGGAATGGCGGCGATCTTTCGATGATGGAGGCAGGGGAGTTGCTTGGCATGTCGGAGCGGCAATTCCGACGCTA